>NZ_WKZC01000004.1:0-134646 GCF_009679635.1 Finegoldia sp. BIOML-A4
TTCTTTTTTAAATTCATAACTATATTTCATAAAAATACCCTCCTTACTGGTTTGTCCAGTAAAGAGGGTACATATCAAATTAGGCTGTTTTTTTGTTAGATATTCGATTTTTACAATAAATTATTTTGTTATTAATTTATCTGATTAATAGTAAATTTTTATAAATAAACTCATTAAAAAGTCAGCGATACAAATCGCCGACTAATTTAATCTTCAAATTCAATATTATTTCTTTGTGCTGCTTCCATTCTTTGTTTTTTAGCTTTTCCAGTTGCACTTCTAATTATCATCCATGCTAATAGAACCATTCCTATATATCCATTAACAACGTAAACGATGTTTACTAATGAGTCAAACTTCAAAGTCAATCCAATGATTGCCCCAACAATACCAGCTATTAAAGTAAATAATTTGTATTTCTTAGTTCCTTCATCAAAGAATCTTCCTGTTACAGTCCATAACAAAGGAACAGATGTTGTAAATATACCCAACATTATAAATATAGAGAATATTGTTGCAAGAACTGGATGAATTTTACCGGCTAAAACCAATACCGGAATTTGTGAATCGTACAAATCAGGAATTGATAATATGATTGCTATACTCATTATGAATATTGCAACTGAAAATCCAGTAGAACCTATGAAAACACCAGCTTCAGCATCTTTTAAGCTTTTTGCAGTGTTTCCAACTTCTGCCAAGAACGCAACTAGCCATATCATATTGAACCCTACATATGATCCAGCTGCTAGGAAGAAGTTCTTACTAGCTACTTTAATTTCTCCACTGTTAACTAATTTTTCTATAAGATCAAGACTTGATTGTAAATTACCCATATTCATGAATATAGAAATTAACCCTATTACTATTGCCATTATCGCAATAACTGGTCCAATCTTACCAATAACATCTACAATCTTACCTAGTCCAAGCATTACGACTAAAATAACAACCGCAGCCATAATAGCTCCACCTACATATTTCGGTGCATTAAAGTGTTGAACAGCTGTCGCTTGTGCACCGGCAATCATTACTGTATAAGATAAAAAAATAAAAAATACCGCGTAGTAATCTACGATAGTTCCTATCTTATTTCCACACATTAATTTGTAAATTTGGTTTGGTTTTTCAAATTTTGAATAATAACCGTCGTTTAAGAATGATAATCCTGCAAACGTAAACAAACCAAAACAAATCATAATTCCTATAAGTCCATATAGTCTATATGAAGAAAAGAATTGTAAAATTTCTTGGCCCGTTGCAAATCCAGATCCTATAAGTAATGCGATAAACGCTCCAGCATAGGTGATTACCTGACCTATGTTATACTTTTTTTTCATAATTTACCTCCTATTGATTTTTCTTCTGATTGACATTATTTAATGTGTATCGTTTTCCAAAAAATGCAAAGAGTTAAATATTATTAACTTAAAAATTTTACATTAAAACAATAAACAATAAAAAAAACAAGGATCAAATCCTTTTTAGTCATTATAACATATTAATTCTAACTTTGTAAATATTTTCCTACATTTTTTCTAAATTTTTTGTTCAAATAGTCAAAAATCCCGAATTAAAAATCCGGGATTTTCCTCAGAGTTCTCTACGATAAATTAGATTTTATTACATTTACAATTCTTTCAAAATCTTTTTCAAAAACACACCTTAAATCCATGAAGAATGTATCATCATGAACAGTTCCAATAATATGTTCATCAGATAGTCTAAGTCTACGTTCAAATTCTGATACTTTCATTTTTGGTCTAATGGCAATAGAATACGAATTTAGTTTGTCTAATGGGTATGCCCCACCTCCAACTTCGCTTTGAGATTCCACAATTTCCATATTCAAATCTACTTCTTTTTCTATCATAGATTTAAGTTTTTCTGCTTTTTTGAGAATTTCTTCTTTTGGCATGGATATCATCTTCAATGTCGGGATATTTGCAATTGCCTTTTCATCATCTAAGTAGAATTTTAGAGTTTCTTCCAAAGCACCTAGTGTAAACTTATCAACTCTGAACGCTCTTAATAATTGATTTTTCTTAATTTTAGATATCAATTCTTTCTTTCCAACAATAATTCCTGCTTGAGGTCCACCTAAAATCTTGTCGCCAGAGAATGATACCAAATCAATTCCTTCATTAATACAATCCTTCACAGTTCTTTCATAACTAAGCCCAAACTTTGACAAATCTATCAACGAACCTGAACCCAAATCTTCTATTAAATGTATGCCTTTCTCATCACACAAATCTCTCAATTCATCTCCACTTACACTTTCGCTAAATCCTACTACAGAATAATTGGAAGTATGAACTTTCATTATAAGAGCAGTTTCTTCATTAATATTATCTTCATAATCATATAAATGTGTTTTGTTAGTTGAACCAACTTCTACTAATTTTGCACCAGATTTTTCCATAATTGAAGATATTCTAAAAGATCCTCCGACTTCAACTAGTTCTCCTCTACTTATAATAGCTTGTTTATTTTGAGCTAAAGTATTTAAGGCAAGAAAAACAGCCGCCGCATTATTATTTACAACTACAGCATCCTCTGCTTTTGTGATTCTTTTTAAAAGTTCTACAGCATGAACATATCTGGAGCCTCTTTTTCCTTCATCTAAGTCGTACTCTAAGTTAGAATAATTCCCTGCGATTTTACACAAATTATCAACTACTTTTTCATTTAATAATGATCTACCAAGATTTGTATGTAAAATAACTCCTGTAGCATTTATTACTGGTTTCAATGATGGAGAAAAATTTTTGTCCATCAGTTCAAATGCCTTATCAATAACATCTTTGTTATAAAAATCAAACTCTTCTTTATTTAATATTCTATTTCTAAAAAATTCTATGGATTCTCTCACAGAATCTTTAATTAAACTTTCAGGATATTCTTCATAAGCCTTTAAAATTTCTTCCGATTCTAAAATTTCTGAAACTTGAGGAAGTTTCTTGAACATTTCTTGTAAATTAGCTCCCATTTTTTTGTCCTCCATTTTCTTCTATATATTATATACGTATTTGACATTAACTTATGAGTAAATTATAATATAAGAGCAGAGAATTGTCTATCATATAGCGATTGGAAGATCGTAATCGCTTTTTAAATCAGAATAGAATTCGAATTTTTTATTTACGTTTTAATGTTTTGGTTTTAACAAATTAAATTTCATTTGATAAAGTAATTTGTGATTTTTTATGAGCGGTTATTATGATTTTCTATATATGATTACATTTGAGTGATTTTGTTATATAATAATATTGAGCTAGAAAATAGCTTATAACGAATCAAAAGACAGGTAGGGTAAAAGATGTTATTAATCACAAACAATGAATTTTTTAAAGATGCTATCAAAAGGAATGATGTAACAGTTGAATACATTGATATCGACTACATCGGAATTTTGAAAAAAGCTCGCGATTTAATTCATCAAAATTATCGCCTAGTCACTCACCCACTTTATGGATCAGTAAAACCAAACGAAACTGTTTTTAGATCTGTTATTTTGGAAAAGGGTGACAAATTTGATACTGATTCTTTGATGATGATTGAAGAATCTATCAACACTGCAACTAAGTTTATGAATATTTCTAAACCAAAGCGTTGGCCGCCCGAAATCTTAGATGATTTCAGGGTTGTCGATTTCGACATCATTAGTCAGACTTTGGATAGAATATTAATATAAAAATTTTAGGAGGCATTTGAAATGTTAGAATTAGACAAGAAAACTTTTGAACCAGAAGTATTAGAAGCTGAAGGATTAGTATTCGTAGACTTCTGGAGTGACGGATGTGAACCATGTAAGGCACTTATGCCAGGCGTTCATGAATTAGCTGAAAAATACGGTGACAAAATTAAATTCTGTTCACTAAACATTACTTCAGCTAGAAGAGTTGCTATCAAACAACAAGTATTAGGATTACCAACTATGTTAATGTACAAAGACGGTCAAAAAATTGATGAAATCAATAAAGATGACGCTAATTTGGAAAACATAGAAGCAATGATCCAAAAACACTACAACTAATCTAAAACTAGATTAAAGTAGAAGTAAATTAGTTAAAAACTCATTAGGGGTCACTCCCCTATTGAGTTTAAATAAAAAATTATTATAGGAGGTTAAGATATGCGTCTTGAATTAGGTAAGATTTTTATTAAAGACATCATCTTTGATGAAGGTGAGTCAAGAATCGAAGACCACATTTTGTATCTTAATAAGAAAGAATTAGCAGATGTATCAGGTGTAGCTGATGATGAACACTTAGAATCAATTGATTTTGATATCGCTCATCCAGGCGAAAGCACTCGTATAACACCAGTTAAGGATGTTAACGAACCAAGAGTTAAAGTTGAAGGTGGAGAAGTATTCCCAGGAATTTTAAACAAAGTTGATCCTGTTGGTTCAGGTAAAACTATCGCTCTTAAAGACATTGCTGTTGTTACAACAGGTAAAATCGTAGGATTCCAAGAAGGTATCATCGATATGTCAGGTTTAGGTGCTGAATACACTCCATTCTCTAAGACAGTTAACTTAGTAGTAACTATCGAACCAGTTGAAGGTGTTAAACAACACAATCACGAAGCTGGCGTTAGAATGGCTGGTTTAAGAATCACTGATTTCATCGGTAGATTAGCAAAAGATTTAGAAGCAGATGAATGGGAAACATTCGAAACTCTTCCAATCTTAGAACAAGTTAAACAATATCCAGAATTACCAAAAGTTGTATATGTTTACATGTTACAAACTCAAGGTTTATTACACGACACTTATGTTTATGGAGTTGACGCTAAGAAAATTATTCCAACTTTCTTATACCCAACTGAAATCATGGACGGAGCAATTTGTTCAGGTAACTGTGTAAGTGCTTGTGACAAAAACCCAACTTACGTTCACTTAAACAATGGTGTAATCAGAGAATTATACAAAGAACACGGTAAATCAATCAACTTCTTAGGAGTTGTAATTACTAACGAAAATGTATACTTGATGGATAAGATCAGACACTCTGACATGACTGCAAAACTTTGTGAATTCTTAGGAGCTGACGCTGCTATCGTATCACAAGAAGGTTTCGGTAACCCAGATACTGACTTAATCATGAACTGTAAGAAGATTGAAGGCAAAGGAATCCAAACTGTTATCATCACTGATGAATATGCAGGACGTGACGGTGCTTCTCAATCATTAGCAGATGCTGACCCAGCTGCAAACGCAGTAGTAACTGGTGGTAATGCTAACCAATTCATCACTTTACCAAAGATGGACAAAGTAATTGGTCATATCCAATTCGTTGACACTATCGCAGGTGGATCTGATGGAGCATTAAAAGATGACGGTACTATCGAAGTAGAAATCCAAGCAATTACTGGTGCTACTAACGAAACTGGATTCAACAGATTAACAGCAAAAACTTATTAATTAATATAAAAAAGATTTATTCAAAACTAAATAAAATATAAACTTAAGAAAGGATAATTATGGGATTTTTAGAAAATAAAAAAGTTATCATAATTGGAGACCGTGATGGAATTCCAGGTCTTGCAATTGAAACATGTGTAAACACAGTTCCTAACACAGAAGTAATTTTCTCATCTACAGAATGTTTCGTCTGAACTAGTGCAGGAGCTATGGACTTAGAAAACCAAAAGAGAGTTAAAGACTTCGCTGAACAATACGGAGCTGAAAACGTAGTGGTTCTTCTAGGTGCCGCAGAAGCTGAAGCTGCAGGTCTTGCAGCTGAAACAGTAACAGCAGGTGACCCAACATTCGCAGGCCCATTAGCAGGCGTTGAACTTGGATTGTTAGTTTACCATGTTGTTGAAGAAGAATGTAAAGAACAATTCGATGCTGACGTTTATGATGAACAAGTTGGTATGATGGAAATGGTTCTTGACGTTGATGAAATCGCTGAAGAAATGAACGATATCAGAAGCGATTATTGTAAATTTTTATAAAGAAAGGAAGTAAGCTTAATGGATAAAATTAAAGTTGTTCATTATATAAACCAATTCTTCGCTGGTATTGGTGGAGAAGAAAAAGCTGATATAAAACCATTTATAGCAGAACAATTACCTCCTATCTCTGCTCAATTAGCTAAAGCATTGGGAGAAGATTTTGAAGTAGTTAGAACTGTAGTATGTGGTGACTCATATTTCGGTGAAAATATGGAATCTGCTCAAAAAGAAGTATTGGGAATGATCAAAGAAGCTAACCCAGACTTCGTAGTAACTGGTCCTGCATTCAACGCTGGTAGATACGGTGTTGCTGCTGGTACAATGGCTAAAGCAGTTAAAGATGAATTAAATATTCCTGTATTAACAGGTATGTATCCTGAAAACCCAGGTGCAGATATGTACAAAAAGGACGTTTATATCGTAGAAACTAAGAATAGTGCCGCTGGTATGAGAGACGCTATGAAGAAAATCGGTAAATTAGGTCCTAAGGTTGCTAAGGGAGAAGAAATTGGCGCTCCTAAAGAAGAAGGATATATTGAAAGAGGAGTTCGTGTTAACTTCTTCTCAGACAAAATCGGTTCTCAAAGAGCTGTTGAAATGCTTATTAAGAAAATTAATGGCGAAGAATTCGAAACAGAATATCCAATGCCTGCATTCGACAGAGTTGAACCTGGTAAAGCTATCAAAGATTTATCAAAAGCAAGAATCGCTCTTGTAACTTCTGGTGGTACAGTTCCAAAAGGAAACCCAGATCACATCGAATCATCTTCAGCAACTAAATACGGTTCTTATGATTTCTCAGGAATCAATGATTTGACAGATGAAAACTCTGAAACAGCTCACGGTGGATACGACCCAGTATACGCTAATGAAGATGGCGACAGAGTATTACCAATCGATGTTATGAGAGAATTAGAAAAAGAAGGCGTTATTGGTTCATTACACGAAACTTGGTATTCAACTGTAGGTAATGGTACTGCCGTTGCTAACGCTGATGCTTTTGGTACAGAAATTGGTGAAAAATTATTAGCTGACAATGTAGACGCAGTTGTTCTTACTAGTACCTGAGGTACTTGTACACGTTGCGGTGCAACGATGGTAAAAGCAATTGAACGTACAGGACTTCCTGTTGTTCATATTTGTACAGTTACTCCTATCTCATTAACAGTAGGTGCTAACAGAATTGTCCCAGCTATTGCTATTCCTCACCCATTAGGAAACCCAGCATTAACTAAAGAAGAAGAATATAGTCTTCGTAAAAAGATTGTTATGAAAGCATTAAACGCTTTAACTACAGAGGTAGAAGATCAAACAGTTTTTGAAGACTAATTCAAATATAAATAAATAATAAAGGAGAATAGTTAACAGATGAATTTTCCAGTATTAAAGGGAGCTGGCTATGTATTAGTCAACACTCCTGATATGATTATCCAAAATGGATCAACATGTCAAACTGAAAGAGTAGTAAACCCAGATTCTGAATTCTTAAAAGAAGTTGGAAAACACATTAGAAGTTTTGATGAGGTAGTAAAATATCTTCCTAACCAAGTTTATATAGGAAATGTTTCTCCTCAAGAACTTGAAAATTACGAAATGCCATTTACTGATCACTCTTACGAAGAAGGTAAGGCTGATGGTAAAATGGGTAAAATCGTAAAACAAGACGTATTCATCGCATTATTACAAATGTCTGATGCATTCGACTTAGTAAAACTTTCTGAAGAATTCGTAAACGAAATCAAACCAGTTATCGAAGAAGAATATCCTATTTTAGAACCATATTTTGGTCACCTAAAAGGATCTGATATTTCAAATGCTCAAGAATTATTCGACACTCACATGGCAGAAGCTTTATACCATGACGGAAAAGTATGTGGTTATATCAAAGCAGCACATGATATCGACGTAAACTTAAGCGCTCACACAATGTTCGAAAACTTAGTAGTAAAAGCTTCAGGTGTACTAGCAGCTGTAGAATTAGTTACTAAGAATGACATTAACAGAGATGATATAGATTATGTAATCGAATGTTCAGAAGAAGCCTGCGGAGACGTTAACCAAAGAGGTGGCGGTAACTTCGCTAAATCTATCGCTGAAATCGTAGGATTACAAAATGCAACAGGCTCTGATACAAGAGGATTCTGTGCAGCTCCTATTCACTCATTAATCGAAGCAAGTGCTTTAGTTAAATCTGGTGTTTATAAAAATGTTATGGTAGTAGCAGGTGGTTCAACTGCTAAATTAGGTATGAACGCTAAAGACCACGTTAAAAAGGGCTTCCCAGTTCTTGAAGACGTAGTTGGTGGATTTGCAATTTTAATCTCAGAAAATGATGGTGTTCACCCAGTATTAAGAACTGACATCGTAGGACGTCACACAGTTAAGACTGGTTCTTCACCACAAGCAGTTATCTCAAGCTTAGTATCTCATTCATTAGAAGAAAATGGATTAAAGATTACTGATGTAGATAAATACTCTGTAGAAATGCAAAACCCAGATATCACTAAACCTGCTGGTGCTGGAAATGTTCCTGAAGCTAACTATAAGATGATCGCTGCCCTTGCTGTTAAACAAGGAGACTTAGACAGAAAAGAATTAGCTAATTTCATTAAAGAAAAAGGCTTAGTAGGTTGGGCTCCAACACAAGGACACATCCCATCAGGTATTCCTTATGCAGGACATGCTATTAAAGACTTAACTGAAGGAGATTACAACAGAGTAATGTTCGTTGGTAAAGGTAGTTTGTTCCTAGGTAGAATGACTAACTTATTTGATGGTGTATCTATCGTTATGGAAAGAAATGATGGTAAAATGGAAGATGAATCATCAGTTTCATCTGAATCAGAAAAGGATCAAATTAAGAAAGTAATCGCAGAATCCATGAGAAAACTAGCTGAAAATCTTTTAGCAGAATAGAGGTGTAGACATGGATAATAAAAAAATTTCCGAAGTATTTCTTGAAATATCTGAAGCTATCGAAAGCGGAAAATTTGGTAAGAAAGTAAAAATCGGTCTTACTACTTTAGGTAGTGAACACGGTGTTGAAAACATGAAAAAAGCTATTGAATTAGCTGATTCTGATCTTTTTGAAGTAGTTGTTATCGGTGAAAAAGTTGATGACGAACATGAAACTTATGAAGTTGACAACGATGAAGATATGTACAAAAAGATGGAAGAATTACTTGACAGTGGCGAAATTCAAGCCTGTGTAACTCTTCACTACAACTTCCCTATCGGTGTTTCAACAGTTGGTAGAGTAATCACTCCTGGTACTGGCAAAGAAATGTTCTTAGCTACTACTACAGGAACTAGTGATACAGAAAGAACAAAAGCTATGGTAAGAAATGCAGTTGCAGGTGTTATCGCAGCTAAATCTTGTGGTATCGCAAAACCAACAGTTGGTATTTTGAATATCGATGGTGCTAGACAAGTAGAAAAAGCTTTGAAACACTTCAAAGACAACGGATTTGATATCGAATTTGCTGAAAGCCAAAGAGCTGATGGTGGTATCGTAATGAGAGGTAATGACCTTCTTATGGGAAGCTGTGATGTAATGGTAACTGATTCATTAACAGGTAACTTATTAATGAAGATGTTCGGTTCATTCACATCAGGTGGTAACTACGAAACTACTGGTTTTGGATATGGTCCTGGTATCGGTGAAGGCTACGAAAGAAACATATTTATAGTATCTCGTGCTTCAGGTGCTCCTGTAGTTGCAAATGCTTTAAAATATGCTTACCAAACAGTAGCTGGTGGAATTGATAACAATAAAAAATCTATCTATAAACAAGCTGAAAAGGCTGACTTCAAAGGCATCTTAGATTCTTTAACTAAGAAAGAAGCTCCAAAGGAATCTTCTGAAGAAGTTAAAATGCCAGACAAAGAAGTAGTATCTGCAACAATCTCAGGAATTGATATTCTTGAAATTGAAGATGCTGTTCAAGCTTTATGGAAAGAAAATATATACGCTGAAAGCGGTATGGGCTGCACTGGTCCAATCGTTCAAGTGTCTGATGCAAACTTAGATAAAGCATCACAAATACTAAAACAAAATGGTTATATAGAATAATTCTATAGGCTTTTAAAAAGATGTGTGATTTTTCACACATCTTTTTTTTGAGCTATTTTAATATTTTTCTCAATTTTTCCCTACTCTTCTTCCCCACTAAAAAAACCTCAGATTAAAAGTTTAATCAAACTAATAATCTAAGGTTGTCTTTAATTAAATTACTCTATTATATTTCTCCATCTCCAACCGTATGTTTCACTTGCATTACAAACAATAACGAAAGCTAATGGATCTATTTCTTGGATGTATTTCTTTAGCATAATAAAATCTCTGTTGCTTACAACTGTTTGAACGATTTCTTTTTCCATTCCAGAATAAGCACCCTTTGCTGTGTATATATTAGCAGATCTTGTAAGATTGTCTACTAAGAACTTGCTTACTTCATCAGGCTTTGATGTGGTAATCGTGCAAAGTTTTGATGTATTCATACCATTGATGGTAAAATCTATTATTAAGCCATTAAGTACAGTACCTACAAGTGAGTATATAGCTATTTCTGTTCCGTAGGCATACCATGCTGATAATGTTATAAGGAAATCCACCATCAAACATCCTTTACCCAACTCAATTCCCAAGTATTTATTCAATATCTTAGCGAATATGTCAGAGCCGCCAGTTGATGCGTAGTTATTAAGTACAATTCCTACTCCTGTTCCGTAGATCATTACTGCTGCAATAAGTTGAATCATTTTTCCTTCAAACAATGGTTTGTCCATAGGAAATAAAATATCCAAAATCCACACCAATAAACTAAGTCCCAAAGAACATATTATAGTTTTAAGTCCAAATGCCTTACCAAGCATGATAAATCCTACAATAAATAAAACCGTGTTGATGATAATCAAAATTGGACCCGTTGAAATAGGAACGAAATTACCTATTACAATTGCCATACCAGCTGCCCCACCTAATGACAATTTATTTGGTGCTAAGAAAAAATGAATTCCCAATGCAATAAGAATGACACCAACTGCCATCATAATCACGCTTTTTCTTTTATTTCTCTTTTCTAAAGCGTCTAAATCAATCATATTATCCCCCTAGTATTTTTTTGCAATAATATTATAACAATTGAATATACAATTTACAACGATATATTCATTAATTTCTAATAATTATTTGATAATTCTAAATTACAAGATATCTATAAATCTTTCTATTGGTAGTCCACGAGCCTTGTCCTTAATATCCAAGGAAAGTTTCAGTAGTTCAGTCGTTTTTAAACTAGCATACTTTGCTGACTCAAATATTGATTTATTTTCTGAATATTGACTTATGAATAATGCTGAGAACAAATCCCCTGTTCCCGCATAAGATGTGTCGATGTATTCATAATATATTTTATCTGATACAAAATTCTCATCCATACAGAAAACAAAATGTTCATTATTTTCTTCTACACTTGTAATGACGGCGTATTTTGCACCCATTTGGATAAGTTTTTCTGCCACATCATTAATCGGTTCATTCATCTTACAAGTAATCATTCTAGCTTCTGTTTCGTTTGGAATAATTACTGTAGCTATATCTATAAGTTTTCTGAAATTTTCAATATTGTCATCGTCCAATCCATTATAAAGTTTTCCATTATCTGCCATGATTGGATCAACAATAACATCTGGTGAGTTTTTTTGTTTTTTTATGAAGTCTTTAATTATGTCCACTTGTTTTAAGCTATATAAAAATCCTGTAGCTATTAAATCAAAACTAAAGTCCAATTCTTCCCATACTTTTGTAGCTTGTTTCATGTATTCTGTCGTATCTAATATCGCAAATTTGCCATAATCCAAAGTGTTACTTACAACAGCTGTTGGCAAATTAAAAACGCTTTTACCTTTGTTGCTTAGCACAGGAATCATACAACTAAGAGCGACTCTCCCATATCCTGGCATATCGTTGATTAGTAATATATCTTTCATGTTTTCTCCTCCATCTAATTATAACACTAAAACTACATTTGTATATCAAATAAATCTTAATGTTTTTGTAGATTTTTAAGCTCTTAAAAGCTCATTATTTCTCAATTTTTTGTGATATAATATCAGTTGGAAATAAGGAGGGGCTTATGTTCAATTTTAATATAGAAGAGCACAAATTTAAATATATACATTTTATAGGAATCGGTGGAATATCAATGAGTGGTATCGCTGAATTGTTGAACCATTACGGATACAAAGTTTCTGGAAGTGATAGAGAAGAATCCGACGAAACTAATAGACTAAAAAGTCTAGGAGTTGAAATATTTATCGGACAAAAAAGAGAAAATATCAAAAATCCTGACTTAATTGTATACACTGATGCAATCTTAGACGACAACGAAGAATTAATCGCTGCTAGAGAACTAGGAGTAGATGTTGTAAGCAGGGGTGTCTTCCTTGGAGCTCTCATGAGAAATTACAAATACTCCATAGGAGTTAGTGGATCTCATGGCAAATCAACTACAACATCAATGATAGCGAAAATATTAATTGATGCAAAAGTTGATCCGTCTATACTTTTAGGTGGAAAACTTGACGAAATCCAAGGCAATGTTCACTGTGGAAATAGTGAATACATGCTTACAGAAGCTTGTGAATACAAAGCAAATATTCTCAATTACTATCCTTCAATGGCTATTATTTTGAATATTGATGAAGATCACTTGGATTACTATAAGGATTTGAACCACATTGTTGCAACATTCATTGGCTACATGAAAAACTTGGACGAAAATTCCAAAGCTATTATAAACATAGACGATCCAAACTGTGAACCTCTATTATCTCACATCAAAGGAGAAATCATAACATTTGGTATAGAAAATGAAAAGGCTGATTACAACGTTCACGATATAACTTTTAATGAAAATGGCAATCCTACATTTGTAATTTCATCTAATAAGTTTGACAAAGACGAAGAATTCTCACTTTCTATAATTGGACGTCACAACATATACGATGCAGCGGCTGCGATTATCGCATGTTACGAATTCCACATCGATATCGACACTATAAGAAAAAATATGAAGGAATACCAAAATCTTCATAGAAGAATGGAAACTGTAGGATTTTACAATGGTTGTGAAATAAAGACCGATTACGGCCATCACCCTACTGAAATCAAAAATACGTTGAAAGCATTAGATGAGCACAAAAAGGGTAAATTCTACTGCGTATTCCAACCTCACACTTACTCAAGAACAAAGATGTTATTGGATGATTTTGCAAATTCATTCTATGATTGTGATGAAGTCATTGTAACAGAAATTTACGCTGCAAGGGAAAAATTCGACAGCAGCATTCATTCTACAGATTTGGTCGAAAAACTAGTTAAAAATGGCGTGAATGCAAAATACTACAAAACTTTTGAAGAGGCACGTGATTATCTTCGTTCTAAAGTTTCAGAGAATGACATGGTATTGACTACTGGTTGTGGAAACCCTGATGTACTTGCGAAGATGATAGTGGAATAATATGTGTACAACAATTATTGTAGATTATCCACAAGGCTCTGTGATGGCACGTACGCTTGATTTTGAAGTTCCTTTGGAATACAACATGATTTATATTCCAAGAGGATTTCATTATGCTGATGATTTGTATCACAAACCTATGCGTTCAAAATACAAAATGATGGGAATGTGTTTTAGAAATCTGTACCCTATAAAAGATGGTGTAAATGAACACGGCCTGTGCGGTTGTACTAATATGTTTATCGCAAATAATTTATTTAGCAATCATCCAGTTGAAGGAAAAATAAACACAAATTCACTAGATTTTATGAATTTTGTACTTGGAAATTACAAAACTGTTGAAGAATTGTTAAATGATTTGGACAATATTCACCTAGCCAACAAAGATGTTGATGAAAATTCTGTGATATGCCCTGATTTCCACTTTATGTTTGTCGACAGAACAGGTGATTCAACGGTTTTGGAATACAAAAATCACAAATTAGTCCCATGTGGAGATAATCCTAAAGTAATGACTAATTCACCAAAATATTCTTCACACGTTAAGAGATATGAAAAATCCGTCGGTGATTTGTCCAAGTTTAATCAGATAAAAGATTTGACAGGAGCCTATGATCCTGTGAGTAGATTCATCAGAGCAAAATACATCCTATCAACTCACAAGAAATCTAATAATGTAAATGAAGCATACTCATCAGCATTTAGTATCTTAGAGCCTCTAAAAATCACTGAGGGCTTCTTTAAGAACGATTCACATGATTACTATACATTTACTAGGTATATAAGTGCTTTCGACACACAGACCGCTTCTATGGCTGTTAGAACACATTCTAATACTCAAACTTATTTGATAGATTTTGATGATATACCAGATGAAAATGAAATATACTCATACTATTTTGAAAACAAATTAGAATTTAAGAGAATTCAAAAAGGATAGGCACGGCTGCCTATCCTTTTGGTTTATAATGAAACAAATATCATACCTTGATATCATTAATTTCAATTATTTATAATAAATATGGGTCGTTTTCTGGATCTGATAAAATTTTTGGATCTTCTACATTTGTATCTCTGCCTTCTTCAGGTAAGTCTTTTGCTGATTTTGGATCAGCTGGTTTAGTTGGTTTTTGTAATTCTTTATATTTTTCTTGATCCTTTTCCCATTCTTCTCTCGATTTAGATTCCAATGGAGTTAAATCAACATCATTTAGATCAATTCCCAAAGCTTCTGCTACTCCTTTTCCATATTCTGGATCAGCTTGATAACAATGGTTGATGTGTCTGTACTTGATTTGAAGCGTTGAATCTTCCATATTTCTAGCAGTATTTTCAAATAATACTAATTGTTGTTCAGGTGTCATCGCTCTAAAAAGCATTCCTGGTTGTGTGAAGTAATCATGGTCGTCTTCTCTGAAGTCATATCTTTGAGAATCTCCACCTTTGTCAGCAGGAAGTTCAAATTCACGATGATCTTTCCATGCTCCATAACTGTTTGGAGTAATTGATATTTCAGAGCCTTTATTTCCATCTACCCTCATTCTTCCATCGCGGTGATAATCGTGAGGATTTTCAACTCCTAAAGGACTATTTACAGGAATTTGATGGTGGTTTACACCAAGTCTATAATTTTGTGCATCATTATAGAAGAATAGTCTTGCTTGTAGCATTCTATCTGGTGAGAATCCAATGCCTGGAACGTTATTTGATGGACTAAATCCAGCTTGTTCTACATCTTGGTAGTAATTTTCAGGATTTTTATTAAGTTCAAATTCTCCAACAGGAATCAATGGAAAATCTTTTTTGTACCATACTTTAGTCAAATCAAATGGATTATATTCAAGCTCATCTGCTTGTTTTTCAGTCATTATTTGAACATACATCTTCCATTTTGGATAGTCTCCTTTTTCAATGGCTTCAAACAAATCTGTTCCATTTGAATCTGGATCTTTCGCATTAACCATATCTGCTTCTTGGTCTGTCAAGTTTTGGATACCTTGTTGACTTCTAAAATGGAATTTTACCCACACTCTTTCATCATCTGCGTTTATAAAACTATAAGCGTGAGAACTGAATCCGTGCATAAATCTAAATGAAGAAGGAATTCCTCTATCACTCATAGTAATTGTCACTTGATGTAATGCTTCTGGAAGTGAAGTCCAAAAATCCCAATTTGTATTCGCTGATTTTCTATTTGTTTTTGGATCTCTTTTAACAGCGTGATTCAAATCTATGAAATTCATTGGGTCTCTTAAAAAGAATACAGGAGTATTATTGCCAACTACATCCCAGTTTCCATCTTCAGTGTAAAATCTAAGTGCAAATCCACGGATATCTCTGTCAGCGTCTGTAGCTCCTCTTTCTCCAGCTACAGTTGAAAATCTTGCAAACATTTTTGTTTTCTTTCCTACTTCACTGAAAATCTTCGCCTTAGTGTATTTTGTTATATCATCTGTTACAGTGAATTCTCCCCAGGCTCCCCAACCTTTGGCATGCATTCTTCTTTCTGGAATTACTTCTCTATTAAAATGTGTTTGTTTTTCAAAAAGCCAAACATCTTGCATAGATATGTGTCCTCTTTTTCCAGAAGTCATTGAATCGTAATTGTTATCAACTGGTTGACCTGATGCTCTTCTAAGATGAGGGTCTTTTACTTCATCGTTTTCTGATGGCAAATTTTCACCTAGACCGTTTTTTACGGAAGGTCCTTTTTGCATGTAAGCTACAGAATCTTTATCCATTTTCATGTTTTTTTCTTTCTTTTTATCTTTCATAATTTCCTCCTATTGATACCTTCAATCATAATTAGTATGCCTTCATCTTTATATTAATACCCAATTAATCTTTTAAGCTAAACTTATTTTGAACAAAATAATTGTATTTTCAACTGAAATCACAAAAAATAGAAGCTATTTTGTAACTAACAAAATGCTTCCATTTTTAATCAATTATGCATTATATTTTTCCATATCTAAATCGTGTTGCATAGCTGCTACCATAACACCAGTAGATCCACCTGCGTGAACGTTAGTTGAAGTACGTGCCATATCTGCAACACCTTGGATAGGGCTTAATACTAAAATCATTTCAACTGGCAATCCCATTGTAGCAAAGATTGCTGTAGCTTGAATTGTTCCTGTTCCTGGTACCCCTACTGTTCCCATTGAAGCGAACAAGCATGAACCAACCATGATTAAATATTGAGTAGCAGAGAATGGAATATTAAGAGCGTTAATTGTAAACATCGCTAATAAAATTGGCCATACTGCTGCACATCCTGGCATACCAAATGTAGTACCAATTGACCCTGCAAATGATGCAATTTCTGTTGGAGTTCCCATGTCTTCTTGTTCTTTAATGTTTGCTGGCAAAGATCCAATTGAACTTTGTGTAGTGAATGCTATCAACCATGCTGGGAAGAATTTACGTTGGAACTTGAATGGATTGATGTGTGCAATCAAGCTCATCATAGCTGATGTAGTGATGAATGTGTGGAACAAACATGCTACATAAACCATTAATAATAAGAATAATAATGATTTAACAAATGATAAATCCAATGTAGCTACTTGGTTAGCTAATAAAGAGAGAACTGCGTAAGGAGTAAATTCTATGATTTCTCCGATTACTTTGTTCATTACTTTGTTACCAGCTTCTACGAAATCTAAGAATGGTTTGATTTCTTCTTTATTATTGTATCTAAGTACAACAATACCGATTATAATTGCGAAAATTACTATAGGCACGATTTTGTTGTGACTCATACTATCAATAATGTTTTTAGGGAAGAAACTTACAAATACGTCTGCGAAAGGTGGAACTTCCTTAACCTTATCTGCAACATCCATTTTGATATTTGCATTCATTCCTATATTTACTAATTTACCTAAAATTATAGACAATATAGCAGCTAAAACATTGTGTAAAGCTAAAATTGCGATTGTTTTGCCACCCATTGATCTCAATTTTTCTGAGCTTTCCAAGGATGCAACTGTAGTTATAATTGAGAATAATAATAGTGGAATTACAAATGCTTGTAATAAACTTGCAAATACACGACCAAATATTGCTACATAGTCAGTGCTTCCTTTGAAAATAAGTCCTACTATAGCACCCATTGCTGTAGCTAATAAAATTCTAATCATGAATGAAGTACCTTTTTTCTTCAAACGATCGATAACTACGCACAATGCGAAAGCTACAACTAAAGCGATTAAGCTTTTAATCATTTCAACATCTCCTTTATATATTTTTGTCACACTAATCTTATCATATTGTCTTATAATAGACAATGATATTTAATTGATACTATCGTTTTCATCATGTCTTATTTATTGTATTATCCTATATATCAATTTTCTCTGTAAATTCTGAGGTTTATTGTGTTCTTTTCAAAATTTATATAAATAATGGTTTGATAAAGATTTTAAAATCATTTTGCAATTTATGCCAGTTATCGTTAATATATCAACGCTTTTTATTTATTTAATTTTAAATTGAAATTTACAAATATTATTTCATTTTTGTAATATATAGATTTTCTCAATAAAAAAAAGACCGATGTTAAACATCAGCCTTATCTTTCCCATCTACCTCGTTTGTAAATAATAAATCCCACTATAACTGTCAGAGCATTTGACACTAACATTGATATCCATATTCCTGTAGAACCAAGATTTGTCAAGCTCTTTAATATCATAATAAGCGGAAGTCTTAAAACCCATAGCCTTGCAAGTGACAAATACATTGTAAGCTTTGTTTTTCCAACACCTTGGAAGAAACCATTAATCGCTGAGAAATATCCCATGAAAAATGTAATTATCGCTGAGAAGTACATGTACTCACTCGCTTGTCTCCAAAGTTCAATATCTGAACGATCTTTGATAAATATGGATAGCAATTGATCTTTGAATAATAATATTATTATCGCAGAAGCTAAAGAGAAGAAAGTTATTATAACATTTGCCCTTTTGAAAATATCCTTACTTCTTTCTTTTTTACCTGCTCCCATATTTTGTCCAGTGATTGATGTTAACGCCATTCCAATTCCTATAGCCCCTTGGTTGAATATATCGGACAATCTGTTGCCCATTGAAAATGCAGCAAGTGTCGTTGTGCCGTATGATTGGATAAATCCATTAAGAACAGTAAACCCAATAGCCTCGCCACTTGATCCAAGTGAGGCTGGGATAGCGATGGAGAATATGTGTTTGATTATTCCCATATCTAGTCTGAAGTTTTTGAAACTAACTTCAATTTCAGATTCTTTTTTGACAACTCTTATCGCAAAAACTACAAGCAATACTTTAGATAACACTGTCGCCCATGCAGCACCTGCAAGCCCCATGTTGAGTCCTGGAATTCCCAAAACATTATCAAAAATAAAGAATGGATCTAATACGACATTTGTGATGGATGATATTGTCGAAATAATCGTCATGGATTTCGTTCTTCCTTGAGAATTGAGTATCGATTGATATCCGAAAAATATCATATCAAACAATAGCCCTACAGAGTTTATTGCAAGAAATATGTATGATTTGTATTCAAAGCTTCCTGTCGCTCCCATCCATCTCACAATAAATGGTGCAGTAATTACACCTAGAATGCTAAAGATAACTCCAAGTACTGTGGTAAGTATTAATGTATGCACAGCGTATATTGAGCAGTCTTTTAATTTTCTAGCTCCAAGTCTTTGACTCATTAAAGAAGTAGCTGCTACACTTACCCCAAGTCCCACTGCTATAAACAAATAAAGCACCGGCCAAGTAAAAGATGTCGCAGCATAATCTTCAGAACTGATTTGAGCTACATATATTCCGTCAGTTATACCATAAAGGGTTTTGATTAGGTTACTAATCATCAATGGGATACTTAATTTAAAAATCACATCCGTGATATTTCCGTTTGTAATAAATTCTATGTTACTTTTTTTATTTCCCATTCACTCGCCCCCTATTAATTTATAATTTAAAATATCCTATTCCAAATAATCCCGGTCCAGTATGGATACTTAATGTTGGAACGATTTGTCCTTCGTAGTAGAACTTTGCTCCTTCAATTAAATCATTCATACTTTCCTTGGCCTTTTCCATTGCGCTTTGATTATCACCGTTTAATAAAACCAAGTAATAGTCTTTGATACCTGATAACTCTTTTTTCACTATATCAATAGCGTGGTTGATGTTTTTCATTGTACCACGATTTTTTTCTACTGTATAATATTCTCCGTCTTCATTACAAGATATTATAAGCTTCAAATTTAATAAATTACCAACGATCCCAGTAATTTTACCTATTCTACCACCTAAAGACAAATATTTTAAAGTATCCAAAGTTATAACTGGTACTGAATCTTTGATTTTTTGTTTCATTTTTTCAATTACAGATTCAAAAGATAACCCTTCGTCGATTAATTTTCTCGCAAATATTGCAAAAAATCCCGTACCAATTGAAATATTTTTTGAGTCAAATACTTCTACTTGCACATCTTCCACTTGATCTTTCGCAAGCATAAATGCATTGTACATTCCACTTAGTTTTGAAGAAATGGAAATGCATATTATCTTGTCAAACCCCTTGTTTTTTATTTCATTTAATTTATTAACGATATCTCCAAGAGATGGGATGGATGTTTTTGGAACTTCTCTATCTATATTTTCATATATATATTTAGGATCAACAGTATAATCATCGTAGGATACATCTGAGTAGTTTATTTGAAGCGGCATCAATTCAATGCCGTATTCTTCTGCTATTTTTGGTGTAATTTCACTACCTGAATCTGTTAAAATTGCTATCTTTCCCATAATATCTCCTAACTAGTCAAGGCTATTAAAATATTCTCTAACTTCTTTTATTTTTCCACAAGTCATCTTTCCTTCTGGACAACTTCCTTTAACACAACCTGGCCCTGCTTTTTTGAAAATTTGTGGACACACTTTTTTCGCTTCAACAAGCATTAGTGTAGCCATTTCTCTGATTTCCCATTGCGCTCTTTGACAACACCTAGCTTCAAAGAAATGCAACAGCTCACGTGCATTCATTGTCATGACAATTTTTGTCTCAGTAGCATTTGAAAACACATATCTTGCATCTTCAATGGAGCTTTTTTCTGACATTGATTTTGCTTTTTTCTCGTCAACACCAGATTCGATTAATCTGTCGTATTCTTCTTGTATCAAAATTTCTGTGAGTTCGTTGTATGCATCAATCGTATGCTTCATGTGTTTCTCGTAGATTTCTAAAGCCTTGGGATTATTTTTTATTTTTGGAGGGATAATATACTCGTAATTATTCGCTCTCACATATCGTTGAGATTTTTGTGAGTAACTTGCTAATCTGTGTCTGACCAATTGGTGGGTCAAAGTTCTAGATACACCCTCAATTGCAAAAGTAAAACTAATGTGTTCGACTGGCGACATGTGCCCCAAATCCATTAATTTGTCTATGAAATTTTCTACATTTTCATCAGTTAGTCCTTCTTCAATCTCCATAACAGAACTATCAGAATAACAAAGTTTTGCACTTGATGCGACAAGCTTTTGTGCATCAGGAGTGTATCTAATTAGATTAACCTTCATTAATTACTTCTCTCCCATATAACTCCATCTCTTGTGTCTTTCAACACAATTCCCATAGATAAAAGTTTATCTCTTATTTCGTCTGCTTTTTTGAAGTCTTTTTCTTTCCTAGCAGCATTTCTTTGTTCAATCAAATCTTCGATTTCAGAATCCAAATCATCGTCTTCTTCTTTGAATAAAATTCCCAAAACATAAGAAATATCATCCATCAATTTCTTAGCTTCAGTTAGTATGTTTTTCGATGTGTTTTCATCGTAATTTTTGTTGATATATTTAATAAAATCAAACAATACACTAATCGCATCCGATGTGTTGATGTCATCATCCATAGCTTGTTCGAATTTTTCTCTGAATGTTTTTATATTATCATCTTTTTCTTCTTTTTCAGAAGAGTTATCCAAAATTCTATTCAAAAATTTCTTAGCAGTATACAATCTTTCCAGAGAGTTTTTTGTAGCAACTAATGTGTCGTGACTGAAATCAATCGGATTTCTGTAGTGAACTGATAACAACCACAATCTAATAACTTCCAAATCAAATTCTTTTTCTATGTCTTTTAATAAGAAGAAATTATTCTTTGATTTGCTCATTTTTTCCTTATCTACAGTTATCATTGAGTTGTGTAGCCAATAATTTGCAAAATGAGCTCCAGTGCATGTTTCTGATTGTGCGATTTCATTTTCGTGGTGTGGGAATTGCAAATCTTCTCCACCAGCGTGAATGTCAATAGTGTCACCCAAAATTGATTTACTCATTACAGAGCATTCCAAGTGCCAACCAGGTCTTCCCATTCCCCATGGACTTTCCCAAGCCGGTTCACTTTCTTCTTTTCTCTTTTTCCACAAAGCAAAATCCATTGGATTTTTCTTTTCGCTATTTACATCAATTCTAGCCCCAGCACGCAAATCATCGATATTTTTCTTGGATAATTTACCATAATCTTTTGCTTTTGTTATATCGAAGTACACATTGCCATCGACATTATATGCTGCACCTTTGTCTTCCAAAGTTTTCACGAATTTAATCATCTCATCGATATATTCAGTAGCCTTTGGATGAATTGTGTCTTCTTCGTCAAAATTAAGTCCAGATACATTATCCAAATAAGCTCCAATGTATTTCTTGGTGATTTCTCTGAAATCTATATCTTCATCTTTTGCTTTATTTATGATTTTGTCGTCGATATCAGTGAAGTTACTTACAAATTTAACACTATATCCTTTGTAAATAAAATATCTTCTCAAAGTATCAAATACCACAATCGGTCTTGCATTTCCAACGTGAATATAATTATAAACTGTAGGACCACATACGTATATACCGACATTTTTTTCTTTTATTGGTTTGAATTCTTCCTTTTTTCGTGTCAGTGTATTGTATAACTTCATATCTTCTCCTATCTATTTAAAGCTTTGTTTATCCTATCTAAAACTTCTTGTTTTCCTAAAACTACCATAATAGAATCCAAGTCTGGTCCGTGAACATTTCCAGTAATTACAGCCCTTGTAGTCATCCACAAATCCTTGCCCTTGATTCCTGTCTTCTTTTGAACTCTCTTCATAACTCCTGATGCAAATTCTTTTTCGATTTCATCAACTGATTCGACTTCTTCTTTTAGTGCATTCATCAATTCGTCTAATTTTTCGTAGTTTAGGAATTCCTTAGCATCATCATCCATTTCGTAATCCTTGAACAAGAATTCAACTTTTTCAGTAATTTCTTGTAAATAATCCAACTCTTCTTTGAATAATGAAGCAATTTCTAATAATTTGTAATCTGGATAATCTTCAGAAATCACACCATCTTCAACCAAGTATGGTTTTAACATTGATGCTAATTTTTCGTTTTCTATTTCTTTTATATAATGTCTGTTAATCCAGTTTAATTTTTCTGTATCGAAAACTCCTCCAGATTTTGAAACTCTACTAAAATCAAATTTATGTTCCAATTCTTCCATCGACATAATTTCTTGGTTATCTTCACTTGACCAACCTACTAGTGCAAGGTAATTATCGATAGTTTCTGGTAAATATCCTTTTGTACGGAAATCTTTGACTGCAACGTCGTCATTTCTCTTGGATAATTTCTTACCTGATTTGTTTAAAACAACTGGTAAGTGAACGAATTCTGGAACATCCCATCCGAAACATTGATACATATACACATGCTTTGCTGTTGAAGAAATCCATTCATCACCACGAACGATATGCGTGATTCCCATCAAATGGTCGTCAACTACAACTGCAAAGTGATAAGTTGGAAATCCGTCTGATTTTATCAACACTTGATCGTCCATATCATTAGTGTTGAAAGTAATCTTACCTTTAATCGCATCGTTAAAAGTGATTTCTTTGTTTTCAGGAAGTTTCAATCTAATAACATATTCTTCGCCGTTTGCAATTCTCTTCTTAGCATCTTCAACACTAATTCCTCTGCAAAGGCCGTCATATTTTGGCATCAAACCATCTGCTTTTTGTTGTGCTTTTACTTGATCCAATCTTTCTTTTGAGCAGAAACAATAATATGCGTAACCCTTTTCGATTAATTCATCGATATATTTTTGGTACAAACCTTGTTTTACTCTGTCAGATTGAACATAAGGACCACATTCTCCAACTTCAGTTACGTTTCCTTCATCATCAAGAACAACTCCTTCGTCCGGATCAAGCCCTGCCCATTTTAATTGTTCCAATAAATTTTCGATAGCACCGTCAACATATCTAGTTCTATCAGTATCTTCAATTCTCAAAAGAAATTTTCCGTTATTTCTTTTAGCATACAAATAATTATATAAAGCTGTTCTAAGTCCACCAATGTGCAAAAATCCTGTTGGACTTGGAGCAAATCTTACTCTTACTTCACTCATAATATCCTCCATAAAAAATAAATTTAACTTATCTTATTATATCACAAATAGCCAAATTCAACATTTATTAATAAACCCAAAGCGATTATTTCGCCAAGTTTTTTACCCAAATTTTCTTTCCAACTAAATACAATCCCAAAACAACCTTGTACAAATCAATCACAGAAATTATCAAATACATCAACACGACATTTAAATCTGTAAACTTTGCCAATAAAAACGAAATCGGATACGAAATCAAAACAATTCCTACAGAATCAAAAAGCAAAGTCAAAATAGTTTTGCCACCACTTCTGAGTGTAAAATATGATGCATTGTATAAAGCAGATATCCACAAAAACGCTCCACCAACTCTAAGCATATTTGTCGCCATCGATTTTACATCATCAGTTGTGTTGTAAAATTCTGGAAAAAGTGGCGCCAAAATAATCAACACAATTCCAACTACAAGTGCTAACATCAACGAGAACACAATTAATTTCCTGTCTGTGTCCACAGCTTCATCGACATTTCCACTACCTAAAAGTCTCCCTACCATAATTGAAATACAATCTCCCATCGCCAAATTAAAAACGATGAAAAGTCCTATAATTGTCTGAGAAATATTGTACGCAGCCAAAGCTTCAATTCCTCTTGTTGAATAAGATTGTGTAATCGCAGCAATCCCTACAGAATACAAAACTTCATTGATAATCAAAGGGATTCCCGCAACAGTTATATTCTTGAAAAGCCCTGTATCGACATGGAAATTTTTGAAAAAATTAGAATAAAATGTAAATCTAAGTTTGTTTTTGTTTGCAAAATAAATAAACAATGAAAGTTCAACAAATCTTGAAATAACAGTCGCAATCGCAGCGCCTTTTGGTCCCAATGCAGGAAATCCTAAAAGTCCGAAAATCAAAACCAAGTTGAACACAAAATTCACTAAAACAGTAATAATCGACGTTATCATCGGAAGTCTAGTTTCGCCATTCACTCTCATTGAGGATGAGATGGATTGTGAAAAAGCAAAAGGTATAAATCCTATAGTCATTATCTTGGTATAATCTAGTGCAAACTTCATAGTCGTATTAATATTTTTTACAGTATCCGTATCTGGATTCATAAATAAATACAATAATTTCTCGCCAAAAACCCAGAAAATTAACACACTAATCACAGAAACGATAAAAGATAACACGATATCAAAATACAAACAGTTTTGTACATTCTTGTAATCTTTCTTACCTGCAAATTGTGCCGCAAAAATACTAGCCGCTGACACAAGTCCAAAAATTGCCAAGTTAAATACAGTAATCAATTGGTTAGCAACAGAAACTCCACTCATCGCAAAAGTTCCAGTCTGTCCAACCATAATATTGTCCAACATATTTACAAACGATGTAATAAGTTGCTGAATAATGATTGGAATTGCTAGTATCAACACACCTTTGTAGAAATTTTTATCCCCGAAAAACTTACACTTCTTTAATACTAAATTCAATCTATCCCTCCTTCAAATTCTTTAAGTAATAATAGTGGCAAAGCTTATTTGTTCCATCAAAGTTTTCATACAGATGTTCACCATAAAATTTGAACCCACATTTTTCAATAACTCTTGCACTCTTTTTATTCTCAACAAAACAACTGCAAGAAACATAATCGTAGTCCAAATCCTTTAGCAAGTGATTTACAAAACACTTTACAACCTTTGTCATAATCCCACGATTCCAATAATTTTTGTTCAGACTGTAGCCAATTTCAACGCCTGTCTTATCTTCAAATTCTGGCTGTTCATACAAGTAATCGTCTTCGTATACTCCAATCATTCCTATCAGTTTGTCTTCCTGAAAAATACCATATTCTAATTTTGAATCGATGAAATCTTTGAGAATTTTCTTGGATTGTTCGATTGTTTTATGTGGTTTCCAGCCCGCAGATGGTCCCACCTCATTTTGCATAGCGTATTCATAAAAATCTCTCAAATATTTCATTTCCAACGCTTTTATTTCTACATCTTCACATTTTAAAATAAAATCTTCGTATTTCATTTGTATCTCCAAGTTTTTTCAATCTATATAATAATATATCTTTAAAAATTGGAAGTCAATCGATTTTAAAACAAGATTTTTTCAAACAAAAAAGAGCCCTTTCGGACTCTTAATTAAATGAATTTTCACGAATTATTTTGTTTTTATTCCAAATTTTTTCATATCTTCATCAACTTCTCCTATTGGAGCAATTCCAAAATTTTCTACCAAAACATTGGCTACATTTGGAGATAAGAATGCAGGAAGAGTTGGTCCAAGATGAATATTTTTAACGCCTAAGCTCAAAAGTGCAAGTAGTACGATTACTGCTTTTTGTTCATACCATGCAATGTTGTAGCTAATTGGCAAATCGTTGATATCATCAAGACCAAAAGCTTTTTGTAAAGCTTGTGCAATTACAACCAATGAATAAGAATCGTTACATTGACCTGCATCTAAAACTCTTGGAATTCCATTGATATCTCCTAAGTTTAATTTGTTGTATCTGTATTTTGCACAACCAGCAGTTAAAATAATTGTGTCATCAGGCAATGCTTTAGCAAAATCTTCGTAGTAATTTCTACCTTTTTGTCTTCCGTCACAACCAGCCATTACTACAAATTGTTGAATATCTCCATTTTTAACAGCTTCAACAACTTTGTCTGCCAAAGCTAAAACTTGATTATGTGCAAATCCACCGACTATTTTACCGTTTTCGATTTCTTTTGGTGAATCACATTTTTTTGCAAGTTCGATTATTTCTGAGAAATCTTTGTGGCCATTTTCATCTGCTACAATGTGTTTCATTCCAGGATATGCTGCAACGCCAGTTGTGAATACTCTATCTTTGTAAGAATCTTTTGGTGGAGTTATGCAGTTAGTAGTCATCAAGATTGGACCATTAAATGATTCGAATTCCTTGTCTTGTAACCACCAAGAATTTCCGTAATTTCCCACGAAATTATCGTATTTTTTGAAAGCTGGATAATAATTTGCAGGTAACATTTCACTGTGAGTGTACACGTCTACTCCTGTGTTTTGAGTTTGTTCCAAAAGCATTTCCATATCTTTCAAATCATGACCTGAAATCAAAATAGCAGGATTGTTTCTAACTCCTATGTTTACTTCTGAAATTTCTGGATTTCCGTAAGCAGATGTATTTGCACTATCCAAAAGAGCCATTGCTGCTGCACCATTTGATCCAGTTTGTAATGTTAAATCTATCAAATCTTCTACGGACAAACTATCGTCCATTAATTTTGCTAACGTACTTTCCATAAATTCGTCTACATTTTCATCGAATTTTCCCAAAACATTAGCGTGTCTATTGTAGGCTGCCATTCCCTTCAATCCGTAAGTAATAAGTTCTCTAAGACTTCTCTTATCGTCATCCAAAGTATTCAAAACACCGATAATTTGTGATTTCAATTTTAATTCATCATCGTCTTTTTCGTTATACAAAGCTGCCTTTGACAAGTTTTCTTTGTCATCTAAGCCCTCGATTAATTTTTGGTTCAAATCGATAGTTTCTTTTACTTTTTCTAACAAATCTTCATAGTAGAAGTTTGCGTTTGTAATTGTAGTAAACAAATTATTGTTGACATAAGAATGTAAATTAGAGATATCTTTGTTTTCTTTTCTCATTCTAGTTAGGATTTCGCCTAATCCTTTTGTAACCCAAACAAGCAAATCTTCGATGTTTGCAACATCTGATGTTTTACCACACACGCCTCGTTTTGTACATGCAATGTTTTTTGCAGTTTCTTGACATTGATAACAAAACATTTCTTCATTTTTTTCAATAGTTTTTTCCATTTTCTTTCCTCCTGATTTTTTCTAACTTATGGTTTAATTATAATTAATTTAAAGTTTGGGTTTCTGTAACATAAGTTACATTTGTTCATTACAATAAGTTTTCCAATTCTTCTCTGTTTTTAATTTTAATTTCAGATCCGTTTAATTCTATAAGACCACTATCTTCCATGCTCAATAATTCCCTTGATAATGAAGGTCTGGTCGTAGCCATAAAATCTGCCATCTGTTGTCTTGTCATTCCAGTTTTTGATACGTCTTTTTTTTCTGTTTGAATTAAAAAAGTTGCGATTTTTTGCCTCAATGAAAAACTAGACAACAATCTTACCTTGCTATTTAAGAAAAATGCTTTTTCTGCAAGAATCGTTATAAGATTAGTCATAATTTTATTTTTAATCGGAGTGGAGTTTTCAGATATATCGAAAAAACTTACAGGAATTTCAAGAATTTCGCAATCAGTGTTGCACACTAATGTAAAATCGCTAATTTTATTCAAATATGAATACACCTCAGCCATTACTTCCCCATGATTTTTGAAAATATTCACCACAGTATTTTTCCCATTAATATCCGTCTTTTCAAGACTGAGCTTTCCACTTTTCAAAACGTAGATTTTATTACAAATATCTCCTGGGGAAAATACGTACGAATTTTTGTTGTATTTGTTTATTATCGAATTTGATTCAATGAGAAATTGCTCAAATTCTTCTTCTGTAAAATTTTTAAAAAGTTTTGAATTTATCATTTAATCACCATTATTTTTATACCCAATAATTTTATATGTACAATAAAAAACGCACCAGAATTTTCATTCTAATGCGTTTGGCTTTAAGCGTATGGTAAATATTTTTTGTCGTCTGAATTGTATTTGGAGATTTCAACTGCTGCTATTGGATTAATTCCCAACGATTTTATGGCTTCTAATGTGTTTTTGATTTCTCCTAATCTTGAATCGTCTTTCTTGTAAAGTACGATTGCGTTTTGAATGTCTTTTGTCAAATCTGTAAGGTCTACTTTTTCTGAAATTGGACTTACAGCGGTAATTTTCTTATCGAAATTTGAATTGTATGCTTTGGCTAAATTTGCTGTGTTTTGATCAAAACTAAACACACCAACATTATCAAAATTATCTATTCTTCTGTTCAATAAGCTCAATGCACTATTTGAATTTTCATTGTAATCATTTGAAAGTACGCTAACTGTTTCAAGTCCCAATTTATTTTGCAATTGTTCTTTACTGAAAATATTAGGATCTTTGTAGTAAGAAGCGAATGCATATGCTAGACCGATTAACATTCCCAAGAACAATCCTATTGCTGTGTCCATTTTATTGACAAGTTGTTTGATTTTCTTCTTGGCATTAGGTGCATCAACGACTTGAATGTTATCTTTTTTCATTGTTTTTTTAGTCAAATCTGTAATAGCTTTTAATGATTCTTCCAATACTTTGTTAGTTTGTTCAGCGCTTTCACTTGAATATTCCATTTCAATAATTGATGTAGATGGAACGCTTTTTACTTTCAAATCTTTCTTTAAATCAGAAGAGCTAACACCATTTCCTACTTTTTCTGCTACTCTATCCAAAACAGAATTTGATTTAATCAATTGTTCAACATTTGAAACCAATTGTGTATTGATCATTGCGTCTACTTTGGAAACAACTGCTCCTTCTTTTTCAAAATCTTCTGGACTTCCCACCATTATTGAAACTTTTGATGAGTAAGAGTCCTTTCCCAAAACATTATTAAAAACATTTGTCAATAACGCACACACAAGCATTATTATTATAATGTGTGGCAATTTTCTAAGTATTGCTTGCCACGCTTCTTTTAAATTTAATTCTTCCAAGTTTATATCTCCTTAACTTTTTTATCTCTTTTACTCAATAACCACATTAAAATTATGCTCATTATCAATCCGTGATATAGAAGTCCTGTAAGTAAATCTACACTAATAAGATTGAACACAGGAACAATAGTTATTGCTATCGCTACCCACAAAGGCATTTTTTTGTATGAGATTTCATCCATAATTCCAATTAACCAACCAGTTACTGCAGAATAAGTTAACATTCCGTAAAAACCAAAGTTAGCGTATCCATTTGCAATGAATCCAGTGTTTACCCAAGTATTTGGATGACCGTAATAAATCATCGAAATCAATGCTTGGATTGGATAATTATATGGATACAATCTTCCACCAAATACCCAAGATTTGTCTGTCAAATACACGAAATCAATGTTTTTGAATGCATCGTAATATCTAAAATGATTATCTGCAGTTACCATGAAGACACGTCTTACAATTACACTTATCGGTTGCCAATTGTCAGTTATCAAATAAAAAGCTAAGCACAAAAATGTAAGCCCCGCTAGTCCCATAGTCATTAAATTTCCAGTGTATTTGTTTCCCTTTACGATAGCTATAAAAATTACCAAAACTGGATAAAATAGCATTGACTTATGTGAAGTAAATCCAAAGAAAAATACTTGGCAAATCAATGTGATTACAGTTCCTAATTTTTTTCTATCCCAAAGGCAGAACACCAACAAAGTTGGGTTGATAATTTTACCATACCAGTTCATAAAATATGCAAATGGTCCTGGGAAGATTACTTCCGCGATTTCCCTTCTAGTGTCGTAAACTTTTCTAAAATCGAAATTCAAATATTTTAGTCCGCCTCGCATTATTATCCAAGTAAACATCAATATTCCAACCAGTGCAAAAGCATAGACAATGAAATTTTCGTTGATTTTTTTATCCGAGAAAGATACTCTCAATTTCGGTGAATTAGCGAAAATTTGCATAGTATAAAACGATGCTATTAACATGTACATATATAATCTGGAGAAATCCTTATAAGGATATATATTTAAACATGGTATGATTATCAAAACATAAAATAGCATCAGATAAAAATCACTGACTCTCTCTACTTTATGCCTTATCGTATAACACATTATCACAACCAAAGCGTACGATTCTATCAATTTGTAAATATTTAAATTGTTTACAAGTCCCATATACGAAAACAACGGACTTATTGCATAAGAGTAGCTCAAATCCAAAAACAATTTAAACATCAATGATAAAAACACAAAAAACCCTTTTGATTGGAACAATGCTTTTATATCATCAGTCATAAAATCCCCTTTTCATTTTTTTACTAGATTAGTATACCATAATTAAACGCGATAATAAACTAATTTACTTTATTTTTAGGGATTTCTCCGTTTTTAAATTGCATAATATTGTCAAAAGTATATTCTCCCATTTGAACTCTCGCAAGTTTAGTAGCATTTCCCAAATGAGGCGCCAATAAAATATTCTTAGCATTTCTCAAATCTTCTGAAATTTTAGGTTCAAATTCGTACACATCCAATGCACAACCAGCAATTTCTCCATTATTTAATGCATTTATCAAATCTTGTTCGCTAATAACTTTGCCACGCGATGCGTTGATTAGAAAAGCTGTTTTTTTCATTTTTGAGAATGCTTTTGCATCTATTAAGTGATACAATTCGTCGCTATAAGCTGTGTGTAAAGTTATTACGTCACTGTTTTCAAGTAAATAATCTAACTCTACTTGCTTTGCTCCATCAACTTCTTTTTTGCTACGATTGTAGAATATCACATCCATGTCAAACGCATTGGCTTTTCTCATAACTTCAGTTCCAATTCTTCCAAGTCCAATTATCCCCAAAGTTTTTCCCTCCAATGTTTCTCCCAAACCATACACAGGCTTCCATCCTTCAAATGAATTATCATAGCAATCAGAATTCATCTTCGTAATATTTCTGAGTAAATCTATTATCAAACCAAAAGTCAATTCTGCAGTCGATTTTGTAGATGCAGATGCTGGTGCGTTTGTGACAATTATTCCTTTTTCTTTTGCGTAATCAATGTCAACATTATCAAAACCAGCGCCGTAATTTGCAATTATTTTCAAATTTTTCGCTGCATCGATAATTTCTGAATCGATTTTTTCACTCAAAGGACATACCAAGGCTTCTGCATCTTTTATTCTTGCTTTCAATTCTTCTTTTGACAAAAAATCCAAACTATCGTGATAATCTACTTCAAAATTTTCTTCGTATTTTTTAATAATTTCTTCAGGGATTCTATTAGTAATCAAAACTTTCATTACATATCCTCCATTTTAATAGTTGCCATTTTTCTATTTTCAAACATCGCCAAATACTTTGCATCCACACTTTTTAATAATTTGAAAGCATCATCAAAGTGATATCTGTAATAATTTTCATAGTGCGCATCGCTACCAACTGAGAATAATTTGCCCTTCATTTTTACGTATTTTTTGAGCGCAAATGTGTAATATTCTAAGTTGTCGTATTGGTACACACTTCTTGTGTTAAGCTCCAATGCTTTTTCATCATTAATGATTTCTGCAAAAACTTTTGTCAAATATTCATCTACAATGTCCATATTTTTAGATTCCAATCTGTTAAGTCTCAATGCATAATCAATGTGTGTTAATACGTCAAAATCCTTGAAATTATTCACAGCTTCCAGCATTTTTTCAAAATAATTTGTAAGAAACTCTCTTTGAGAGTAATCTTCTGGCTTTGGATTCATAAAATCTTTGCCATCGTATTGATGAACTGATAGAAGTTGAATGTCATAATCTCTGCTGTTCACAGTGTTTTTGATTTTCTCTAAGTTTTCGGTTGTGTATCCAATTTCTATTCCTTTTAAGATTTTTTGTGAACTTTTTTGGTTGTGTTCTTCAATCACTTTCGCGTATTTGTCATAATCAATGTCCACATCCTCAACTCTACCATCATTATAGGTAAATCCATAATCCAAGTGTTCAGTTGTTATTATGTCACCTTTGACAAGTTTCAAATAATTCTCAAATTTTTCTTTACTATCAAATGAAAATTCCGTATGACAATGTTGATCTCTATAATACATATAACTCCTTAAATGAACGAAAAGATGCTAAATATTTAGCATCTTTTACAATTATCCTTCTACTATTTTAATACCGCTTGATGCTCCGATTCTGTCTGCTCCATTTTCTATCATAGATAAAGCTTCTTCTCTAGAATGAATTCCACCACTTGCTTTTACCATAGCTTTGTCTCCAACAGTATCTTTCATCAATTTGACATCTTCTACTTTTGCTCCGCCTGTTGAAAAACCTGTAGAAGTCTTCACGAAATCAGCGCCACACTTCACGGAGATTTCACAAGCTTTTTTCTTTTCTTCATCAGTTAATAAACAAGTTTCGATAATTACTTTCAAAACTTTTCCTTTTGTGGCATCTCTTACAGCTTGGATATCTTTTTCAACATAATCATAATCTTGTTCTTTTAATTTGCCAATATTGATAACCATGTCAATCTCATCTGCTCCATCTTCGATTGCTGTCTTTGCTTCAAAAGCTTTTGATTTGATGCTCATAGCTCCAAGCGGAAATCCCACAACAGTGCACACCAAAACGCTTGAATTTTCCAAAGACTTTTTAACCAAAGATGTGTAACAAGAATTTACGCACACGCTTTTAAAATCGTATTTAACTGCTTCTTCGCAGATTTTTTTGATGTCAGCTGATGTTGCATCTGCTTTTAATAAAGTATGGTCGATATATTTATTTAATTCCATATTATTCACCTAATTCTAATGCTATTTCCATCATTTTTGTAAATGATGTTTGTCTTTCTTCAGGAGTAGTTTGCTTATCTGAATGGAATGAGTCAGAAATTGTCAAAATAGTCAAAGCTCTTGCGTTGTTTGCTTTTGCTGTCAAATACAATCCGTAGCTTTCCATTTCAACTGCTAGCACGCCCATTTTTTCCCATTTTTTCCATTCTTCAGATTTTTGGTTGTAGAAAATATCTGCTGAGAATACATTTCCAACATGAACGTCGATGTTTTTTTCTTCTGCAACATTTACTGCTTTTCTCAACAAATCATAATCACAAATCGCTGAAAAAGTTCCTTCCAAATCGAATTGGTGAGCAAAATTGGAATCTGAACAACTTCCCATCGCTATTACGACATCGTACAAATCCAAATCTTTACTGTAAGCTCCTGCTGAACCAATTCTAATTAGATTTTCTACTCCGTATTCGTTGATAAGTTCGTAAGAATAAATTCCTATAGATGGAATTCCCATTCCAGTTCCCATAACAGAAATTTCTTTTCCTTTGTATTTTCCAGTGTATCCGAACATATTTCTAACTGCGTTGAATTGTTTTACATCTTCCAAGAAATTATCTGCAATAAATTTCGCTCTCAATGGATCTCCTGGCAATAAAACTGTTTTTGCGATGTCTCCTTTTTTCGCTTCGATATGTGGTGTTGACATAATTACCTCCTAATAATTTACAATGACAACCTCAAAAATTTTTCTGATATATTTTTGATTGCATTTTTTCTTAAACTGATTTTAACATTATTTCCACTTAAATAAGAGAGAAATCCTGTTTCTCTCTTATTATATCATCAATTTGAACATTTTTGCTATTTTTCAAATCCTGGAACTAATAATCCATAGTTGCCATCTTTTCTCTTGTAAACAACATTTACATTATTAGTTTTTGAATCCAAGAACACGAAGAAATCATGATCGATTAATTCCATTTGCATGATAGCTTCTTCCTTGTCCATTGGTTTGATTCCGAATTCTTTTGTCTTAACGATAGCACCTGTTGGGATTTCTTTGTCGTTGTTTTCTTCAACAGCTTCAAATCTTATTGAATTACTTTCTGTAAATCTCTTTTGTAATTTTGTTTTATGTTTTCTTATTTGTCTTGCTAACGCGTCTTCAACTTTGTCGATAGCTGTTTTAATATCTTCGTTGGATTCTTCCGCCCTTAAAACAACTCCTTTATCTAAAATCATAGTGACTTCAACTCTCGCTTTATCTTTTTCTTTTTTGAATACTACACGAGCTTGTTGTTCGTCATGGAAATATTTATCTAACTTGTGTAATTTAGATTCTGCCATTTGTTTCAAATCATCAGTCAATTTGATATCTTTTGTTACATAATTAAGTTTCATAAAATTCCTCCTGTTTATGAATTAAGAAATAATTTCTTATTTTCTTATTCTATATATACCCAATTTACATTTTTGCAAACGATACTAATCACTAAATTAAAAAACAAAAAACTTCCCCTTACAAATTTTCATTTGCTGGGGAAGTCTTCATTATTTGATATATTTGTCAATAATGTTGATTACTTCTTCAATTTTTTCATCTGCATTATCATTTTCTATTGCATGCTTAACACATGTTCTCATATGTCCATTTAAAATGTCGATGTTCGCTTTTTTCAATTGACCAATACAACTCAAAATCTGAGTGGAAATATCCACACAGTATCTGTCCTCTTCAATCATATTTACAATCGCATCGAGTTGTCCACGAACAGTTTTGATTTTTTTGAGGGCTTTTTGTTTGTGTTCTGTCATTATTTCACAGTAGCCTCAAATCCTATTTCATCAATAGCTTTGATGATGTCATCATCATTAAAATCGCCTTCAACTACGGCTTTTTTGTCTTCTAATGAAACATTTACATCTGTAACTCCATCGACTGATTTACAAGCTTTTGTCACTGATTCCACGCAATGATTGCACACCATATCCAATACTTCAAATTCTTTTTTCATTATTTTTCCTCCTTAAAATTTTTAATTCTTAACGAATTTGTAACTACGGTTACCGAACTGAACGCCATTGCAGCACCTGCTATCATTGGATTCAAAAATCCAAATGCAGCAATCGGAATACCAATAACATTGTAGAAAAACGCCCAGAACAAATTTTGTTTTATTGTTTTTATTACTCTGTGACTTAATCTTATCGCAGTATTAACTTTATTTAAATCGCCATTTATAATTGTGATGTCACTCGCCTCAATCGCAACATCAGTACCAGTTCCAATAGAAAATCCAACATCACTTGTTGCAAGTGCTGGAGCATCGTTTATTCCATCTCCAACCATTCCTACTTTTTTGCCTTGATTTTTCAAATCCAACACTTTATCTGATTTGTCTTTTGGCAAACATTCTGCTATCACATGGTCGATGTTAGCTTTCTCTGCGATATGTTTTGCAGTATTTTCGCTATCACCAGTTATCATATATACATCTATATTATTGTCTTTTAATCTTGAAACAGCTTCTGGTGAGGATTCTTTTATTTTATCTGCAATCAAAATATATCCGTAAAATTCATCGTTCTTTCCAACAAGCACAACTGTATTTCCTTGAGATTGATATTTTTGAATATCTACATTGACATTAATATTATTATCTCTCATCAATTTTTCATTGCCAATATAGTAATTGTCATTATTTATTTTAGCTGAAAGTCCTTTACCAGTAATCGAATCGAAATCTTCAACTTTAAAGAACTCCGAACTATTTTTTTCATATTCTTTAACTATAGCATCTGCAAGTGGGTGCTCTGAGTTTTTTTCAATTGAGGATACGATTTTTAAGAATTCTGTATCTTTTGATTGGTAATCTACAACTTCCGGTTTACCATTTGTTATTGTTCCTGTTTTGTCCAAAATAACTGCATCTATTTTGTTTGCAGTTTCTAAAACTTCAGCACTTTTTATTAGAATTCCAAGCTCTGCGCCTTTGCCGCTTCCTACCATAATAGCTGTAGGAGTTGCAAGTCCCAATGAACAAGGGCACGCTATTACAAGAACTGAAACTGAATTTAACAACGCTCTGTCGAATTGTTTTGTCACAAAATAAGTGATGGCGAATGTAATCACAGCGATTACAATAACAATGGGTACAAAAACAGATGAAATCTTGTCTGCTAGTCTTTGAATTGGCGCTTTGTTGGATTGTGCATCTTCCACTAATTTCACGATTTGACTTAGAACTGTATCTTCACCAATTTTTTTCGCTTCAAACACAAATGATCCATTTTTATTGATCGTAGAACCAATACATTCATCTCCGACTTGTTTTTTCACTGGCATTGATTCCCCAGTAATCATCGATTCATCAATCGATGAGCTTCCTTCAATTATAATTCCATCAACAGCGATTTTCTCTCCTGGTTTTACAAGAATTTTATCTCCAACCATTACATCTTCAATATCAGTTTCGATAGTTTTACCATTTTTTATTACGTTAGCTTTTTTCGCTTGAAGTCCCATTAATTTACTTATAGCATCAGTAGTTCTAGTCTTCGCTCTTTTTTCGAAAACTTTTCCGAGTAAAATCAAAGTGATAACAACAGCAGACGATTCAAAATACAATTGGTCAGATCCTATTAATACATGATAAATCGAGTAGAAGTAGGCAGCACTTGTTCCCAATGCTATTAGAACATCCATGTTTGCTCCTCCACCTCTTAGTGATTTGTATGCATTCACATAATATCTTCTTCCGATGTAGAATTGAACCACAGTTGCCAACGCCCATTGAAAATATCCGTTATTTAAAATCGTGTGAACTCCTGCCATATGAAAAAACATCGCTGAAAACAAAGGAATTGAAAAAATCGCAGAAATTATAAAATCTCTTTTCAATTTTTCGTATTCAGTTATATTTTTTTCGTTAGCTATTTTATTGTCTGTTTTTATTTCTGCAGAATATCCTGCTTTGTCAACTAATCTTTTTACATCAGAATTGGTCTTGTATCCTTCATAAAAACTTACTGTAAGTGAGTTTTGCAACAAATTCACGTTAACATCTTTGAAATTATTTTTGTTCAAAACTTTTTCAATTCTAGATGCACATGACTGACAACTCATTCCTTCGATATCAAACTTCGATGTCTTCACAGGAACATCATATCCCGCTTTTTTTATTTTGCCTACTATAGTTTCTATATCGTATCCTTCTTTTAATTTCAAATATGCGTATTCTTGAAGCAAGTTCACGTTAACTGTGTCGATGTATTCGTATTTACTTAAAACTTTTTCTATTCTAGCCGCACATGATTCACAGCTCATGCCTTGTATTTTTAATTTTATTTCTTCCATTTTTCTCCTTTCTACCCCCCTACTGGTGGTATGGTTATTATATAATATTTAAAATACTTTGTCAAAGATTTGGATTTGGATTATAATATTCATAATAAAATATGGAGGCAGATTATGGATTGGAAAAATTATGAAAATTTAAGCATGTTATCTGATTTCTACGAATTTACAATGATGAATGGATATTTGGAAAACAATATGGAAGATGAATATGCTTATTTTGATTTGTATTTTAGAAGAATTCCAGACAATGGAGGATTTGTTATCGTTGCAGGATTAGAAGAGGTGGTAAAATATATTCAAAATTTGAAGTTTGACGAAAAAGACATCGAATATTTCAAAAGCAAGAATATGTTCAGCGAAAAATTCTTAGATTATCTTAGAAATTTCAAATTTGAATGCGATGTTTGGGCAATGCCTGAAGGTTCAGTTGCATTTCCTAACGAACCTTTGATGATAGTTCGTGGACCTGCTCCACAAGCGCAATTGATAGAAACTTTCGCACTTTTATCAATCAATCATCAATCATTGATTGCAACTAAAACGAATAGAATTGTTCATGCAGCTGAAGGAAGAGTTGTTATGGAATTTGGCGCAAGACGTGCGCAAGGTGTGGATGCTACAGTTCTGGGTGCAAGAGCAGCTTTCATAGGTGGCGCTACTGCTACAAGCAATACTTTAACAGATATCACTTACGATGTTCCTGCTTTTGGTACAATGGCTCACTCATGGATTATGATGTTTGATTCAGAATACGAAGCTTTCAAAAAATACGCAGAAATTTTCCCAAATTCTTGCTCACTTTTAGTGGACACTTACAACGTTTTAAAATCCGGTGTTCCAAATGCGATAAAAGTTTTCGACGAAGTTTTGAAACCTCGTGGAATTAAGAATATGTCCATCAGAATTGACAGTGGTGACCTTGCTTATTTATCAAAACAAGCCCGTAAAATGTTGGATGATGCTGGATATGAAAACTGTCAAATCATGGCAAGTAATTCACTTGATGAATACACAATCGCTGATTTGATTGAACAAGGAGCAAAACTAGATGGATTTGGCGTTGGTGAAAGATTAATAACTGCAAAATCAGATCCAGTTTTAGGCGGCGTGTACAAATTATGTGCGGTTGAAAAACCTAACGGAGAAATCATCCCTAAAATTAAAATCAGTGAAAATATCGAAAAAATCACAACTCCTGGATTCAAAACAGTTTACAGAATTTACGACAAAAGTAGCGGCAAAGCAGAAGCCGATTTAATAACTCTTCACGATGAAAAAATCGACGAATCAAAGGATTTGGAAATCTTCCACCCTATTCACACTTGGAAGAGAAAAACATTAACCAACTTCACAACAAAAGAATTGTTGGTTAGAGTGTTTGATAAGGGAGAATTGGTATACGAACTTCCAACATTAGATAAAATAATCGAAAGAAAAAATGAACAAATTGCTGAACAATGGGAAGAAGTAAAAAGATTTGAACATCCTCATTTGTTCCACGTCGATTTGTCACAAAAATTGTGGGATATAAAATACAATTTATTAATGCAAAGCAAATAGTAAATTTAGCACAACCATAAAATTTTGGTTGTGCTTTTTTGCAATTAAAAATCCACATGCATGACATGTGGATAAGATTTAGATATCGTATTGTACTAAAGTATTGATGTAATAATTTTTGTTAACATCTCTTCCGCCAAGTTCAGTAAGTTCAATCAAAAATTCCATAGCAGTGATTTCGCCACCGTTTTTTTCAACTAACTTAGCTACTGCATTCACAGTTCCACCTGTTGCCAATAAGTCGTCAACTATAGCAACTTTGTCGCCTTCATGAATCGCGTCTCTGTGTACTTCTAATTTGTCGGTACCATATTCCAAATCATAAGAATACTCTGACACTTCTCCAGGAAGTTTTCCAGGTTTTCTAACAGGAACAAATCTAACTCCAAGCGCATATGCTACAGCTGATCCGAACAAGAATCCTCTAGCTTCTGGAGCTGCTATCACAGTTATCCCTTTGTCTTTTAAGTCTTCTACCATAAGGTCTACTGCGTATTTATAGGCTTCTTTGTCATTTAACAATGTAGTAATGTCTTTGAATGAGATTCCTTCTTTTGGAAATCCGTCTATAACTCTAATTTTCTCTTTTAAATCCATTTTCATCACCGTTTCTTTTTTACTGTATTATCTACATCTATAGTATACCATATTGTGAGATTTGTTTGTTGTTAAATTATTTTTAGTTTTCTAAATCGTTATGTTTTTTATTTAAAAATTTTGTCAAAATATTTTATTTACAACTATATTTATATATGTTACGATATGTTTGGAGAGTGATGTAATGGACAGTTCGAGTGTCTCGCAAATAATTGCGTTAGTGTTCTTGGTTGCAATGTCCGCTGTATTTTCATCAAGTGAAACGGCGATAACATCTGTAAGCAAAATAAAAGTTCGACAATTAGACCAAAAGGATAACAAAAATGCACATTTACTGAAGAAACTGCACGATAATATGCAAACTACCATATCTACTATTTTAATTGGTAACAACATTGTAAATATCGCAGCGAGTTCTATAGCTACAATTTTATTCACAAATATTTTTCATCAAAACGGAGCTTTGATATCTACAGTTGTAATGACTGTTTTTGTATTGATTTTCGGTGAAGTTATACCGAAAACAATTGCACAATATAAAAACAAATCCGTAGCTTTAAAATTTTCTAGGTTTATTTATTTTTTGACGATAGTTTTCAAACCAATTGTAAAAGTATTAAACCTTTTAACTCGTTTAATAATCAAGCTTTTTATTGGAGATGACGAAGATAGTTCGACACTTACCGAAGAAGAACTAAAAACTTTGGTGGAAGTTAGTGAAGAAGAAGGCGTCATTAAAAACCAAGAAACTGAAATAATGATAAATGCGTTGGAATTAAAGGAAACTTTAGCAGTTGATATTATGACTCCAAGAACTAGCATGGCATCAGTGGATATCGAAGACGCAGAAAGTGATTTGAAGGAAATTATCAAAAATATTACTTATTCTAGAATTCCTGTTTACGAGGACAATATTGACGATATTATAGGCGTTCTTCACATAAAAGAATTAGCGCACAAAATCATCGAAGATGACCGAGATTTTAAAGTCAGAGATATCCTAAAACCAGCATTTTATGCTTATGAATACATTCCAGTAGTGGATTTGTTCAAACAAATGAGAACTAAAAATATTTCCATCAGTATAATTATCGATGAGTACGGTGGAACTAGTGGAATTGTAACGATGGAAGATATTTTGGAAGAACTTGTCGGAGAAATCGACGATGAATACGACCACGAAAAAGAAGTAACTAAACTTAGCGACAACGAATATTTAGTCGATCCTGAAATGAGAATTGATGAAGTAAACGAAAGATTTGACCTTGACATTCAAAGCGACAAATTCGATTCAATCGGAGGATTTGTAATAGAATTATTGGACAGAATGCCTAAATCAAAAGATGAGGTTGAATTTGAAAACTTGAAATTCGTCGTAGTCAATGTTGATAAAAGAAAAATTACACAACTAATGATAATATTCAAATAATTTACTCTCACGAGATTCGTGAGAGTTTTTTTGTGGGAAAAGTTCCAAATATAATAACATAAACAAAAAGTAGAAAATCATTTTTGCACGAACATCTGACTACATAAATTGGCGATTTCAAAATCTCGAACTACTAAAATCCAAAACTCAAGCAAGGCTCTCAAACAGTTGGATTTTTTAACGTAGTTCTTCGATGAGAAATCACAACAATTTATTCCGTATGATATTCTTAGCAAAAATGTAATCTACTTTAATTTTTTTAATATTTTATTATTTCCCTATTCCCAACGCCTCTTTTGCCAATTCATCAGCCATATCGTTATAAGTATCGTTGGAGTGACCTTTAACTTTTACAAAATTAATATCGATTTGAGGCTTTATTTCGTCGATAAATTTCTTGTAGCTTTTGGTTAAATTATTGTTTGTTTTCCAGTCGCCATTAGCCCAGCTTTCAATCCCTTGATAATCATAAAAAATCGTGATTTTGTTCATTTTAAGTTCGACTGCTTTTTTAATTGCAAATACCGATCCACTTACTTCTCCCGATACATTTCTATGCGTTGAGAATTCTGATTTGGGAAATTTTTGATTGAATTTGTCGATTTTACTATTGTGAAACAGCACACAACCAAAACTATATTCTCCCGTATCTTTTTTGAATGATCCATCTACATAAGCCACACACTCATTTTCACTTAAGTTATCAATGGACGCTACTTTTTTATTATCTTCGCCATTTATAAAATTATCTGCCTCTTCTTTTGTCTTAAAAGATTTGAAAATCGCTCCCTTAAAACCATTTACTTGTTGTTGGCACTCTGACCAACTATTGTATATCCCAGGATTTCTCCCTATTTTTACCGCATAAAATTTACTCATTACATACCCACACGCTCAAAGTTCCAGCTCCCACTTCAAAATCTCCAAAACCATCATCGTCTATTACAATTTCATTAGAATTTGTTCCAGTGATTTCCGTATACTTTTTACCTGCATTTTCCTTTCCAACATTCATTCTCAAAGTGTTGATGTCAGCTGTGCTGATTACAACAGCCATTGGATTGTGAAAATCATCACCGTGTCTAATCCAACCTATCAAATTCTCATTTTCCATATAATCTGTCTGTTCTCCAAATGCGTAGTGTTTTCTGATGTACATCAAATTATCTATAATATCCTTTTGCCCTTCGATATTAAATTCTCCACCTATTTTACAATAATCGCCGTAGAATATGCAAGGATATCCGTCTTTTCTTAGTAGAATCAAACCGTACGCAATCTTTTTAAACCAAGGTTCAACAAATGATTCCAATGATTGACCAGGTTCGCTGTCGTGATTATCCACGAATGTAACTGCAATGGTTGGATGTTCTTTTACCAAAGTATTATCGAAGATTTTTCTCATATCAAATTTATCGCCCATTTTCGATGCAGAATACATATTAAAATGAAGTGCCACATCGAACAAATCCACGTCATATTTCGTATCGTACAAATAATGATTGGTGTTGTCCTTATCTTGTAACCAAAATTCACCGAAAAAATAAAAATCGCGATTAACAACATTTTGTATATGTTTGGTGAAATCAATTATGAATTCATCGTCAATGTGTTTAAGCGCGTCGTATCTGAATCCGTCCACATTAACATAATTCACAAACCATTCTCCCCATCTAAAAAGCTCATCTTTAACATCAGGATTTTTGTGGTCAATATCTGCAAACATCAAATAATCGAAATTTCCTTTTTCGTTAGAAACATTCTTGCTAAATCCTTTGTTTTCTCCAGCGACTTCAAAAATTGCTTTCTTTTGTTGTTTATTATCAAAATCAACTCCATTAAAATGTTGGAAATGCCACACGAACTCAGAATATTTTCCATTCCTACCTTTAAAATCAAACCCAGTCCATGCTTCAATATCATAAGCATCAGTAATTCTTTTCGTCCTGTCGTTAGGATCGACTTCGTAAGCTTTAAAAGTTTCTGAGAAATCAGCTCCAGCTTTGTGATTTAAAACTACATCTGCATACACTTTTATATCATTTTCGTGCAAAACCTCGATTAATTTTTTCAATTCTTCTACAGTTCCATATTTTGTGCGCACAGATCCTTTCTGATCAAATTCTCCCAAATCGTACAAATCATACACACCATAACCAACATCATTTGTTCCTGTTGCTTTAAACATTGGAGCAATCCACAACGCATCAATACCTTTTTCTTTTAAATTTTTCGCTTCTTTCGTCAAATTTTTATAATAATTTCCATCGTCTGGTAAGTACCATTCAAAAGCCTGCATCATTATTTCGTTTCCCATTTGTTCCTCCTATTAATTGTAAGAAATTGCTTTATATTGTATAATCTAATAAGATTATAACATTAAAATGATAAGAATAAGGAGAATAAATGCAATATTTAGTCGGTAGAAATCCTGTTATGGAAGCTTTGGAAATGGATATGGGAGTAACCAATCTATACATACAAAAAGGCGAATTAAAAGGATTTATTAAAAAAATAGAAAAAAAAGCTTACGATATGGGAATTAAAATCGAATACGTCGATAAAAAATACATCGAAAAATTCGCAGAAAACACTGCTCATCAAGGTGTTATGGCAAAAATGCCAAGTTTTGGTTATTCAAGCGTTGATGAAATGATAATTTACGCCAAGAAAAAAAATGAAGATCCTTTTTTGATAATTTTAGACGAAATAACAGATCCTCACAATTTAGGATCCATCATTAGAACTGCAGAAGTTGCAGGATGCCACGGAGTTATAATTCCAAAACACCGAGCTTGTGAAGTCAATGCAACTGCAATCAAAACAAGCGCAGGAGCTGTTTTCAATATCAAAATCGCACGTGTAACCAACATAACCACGACAATTAATTATTTAAAAGAACATAACATTTGGATTTACGGGGCTTGTGGCGAAGCTTCACAAACTCACACACAAGCTAACTTGAAAGGACCTATCGGCCTTGTAATCGGAAACGAAGGCAAAGGAATTTCGAGATTAGTCAGAGAAAATTGTGATCAATTAATTAAAATCCCTATGTATGGAAAAACAGAATCACTCAACGCATCAAATGCTGCGAGCATTCTAATTTATGAAGTCATACGCCAAAGGTATGAAAAATAAACAAATTTATCTTTATGTCGATGGTTATAATATAATAAATGCATGGCCTAATTTGTACAAATTATCAAACGATGTGGATTTGGATAGTGCCCGTGAAGAGCTCATTGATATAATGAAAGAGTATCAAAATCTAAGCGGAGAACAAGTTTATGTAGTTTTTGATGCTTATCTTGTAAAAGGTGGAATGAGCATTGAAGAAAAGCGTGATAATTTGACGGTGGTTTACACAAAAGAACACGAATCTGCAGACAGATATATTGAGAGAAAAGTCAACGATATGAAAAAGCACGACAAAATGTATGTGGCAAGCAACGATGGAATGATTCAACGAATTATTTTATCGCGTGGAGGAATTAGAATTAGCGCCAATGAACTTTGGAAAAATTATCTAACTTTAAAAGAAAACCTCAGAAGATCTAAGCTAAGGAAAAGAAAACAATCTACTGAAAATATTGTTACTATAGATGATGAAATTTATCAACAATTAGAAAAACTTCAAGATGAAATAAAAAAACAAAACTAGGTTATGTGACCTAGTTTTGTTTTTTTAACATAAGGAGATACCCATTTAATGGATAAAATGAAAACGTTATTAACTGTTTTTATTATATCACCCTACATATAAATTGTCAAAATTTAAAATTAAATTTCCACCATTTATTCTTGTTTATCTTTCTCTATCAAGTTTTTTATTGCTTCAATTGCAACTTTAATGGCTACATCAGTATCATGACACACAGGATTGTCTAAGTGTTTTTTCTCACGTTCTTGGTTTGCTACAACCAAAAAACAAGATCCACATCTTACTCGAAGATAATTTGCAACTACAAAAAGAGCTGCCGATTCCATCTCACTTGCCAATGTGCCAAGCCTTTTCCAAGCTTCCCATTTGTTTAATAAATCGTATGACACAGGCATTTTTTCTGGCTCGTGTTGTCCATAGAAGCTGTCTTTACATTGAACAACTCCAACGTGGTAATTGTGCCCCAAATCTTTTGAAGCTTTTACCAATGAATTTGTCACATCTAAGTTTGCAACTGCAGGAAATTCTATCGGAGCGTATTCTTTACTCGTTCCTTCAGCTCTTATAGCTGAATTTGCTATAACCACATCAGAACTTTTTACATCTTCTTGAATTCCCCCACAAGTTCCAACTCTTATGAAAGTATCTGCACCTGCTTTGACAAGTTCTTCCATTGCTATTGCTGCAGAAGCACCACCGATTCCAGTGCTTGTTACAGAAACTTTTTCTCCATTTATAGTTCCAGTGTATGTTACATATTCTCTATGATCTGCTACTAATTTTGCATCGTCAAAATACTTTGCAATTTTTTCGCATCTTTTTGGATCTCCTGGAAGGATTACATACTTCCCTACATCTCCATTTTTAATATTCAAATGATATTGCACGCCTTCTTCTGCGTATTTCATAAAATCACCTCTTTTTTATCTATATTACTAGTATATACTAATTTTAGATAAATAGCATTATTGAGCGTTGATTTTGATGTAATTTGTGCGATAAATTATTTTTTTGAAGAAAATTCCCACAATTGTATTCAAAACTGAAGTTGGTAAACACACTGCAACAAACATTGATGGTAGTAGCTCTACAAAATTTTCTGTACCCATTCCCATTGGAATTGCAAGAGATAAAAATACAAATCCACTTGTCAAAGTTCCTATCGCAAATATGAGATTGGATTTTCTGCTGGTTTTTCCCATCAATTTGAACAAATAAAATACAATAATTCCTGAAACTAATTTATCAATTATGTTTGGAAGCTGTCCCATTGGGAAACTTGTTGTAAAAGCTGCAATTGCCCCTGCAAACAAACTCAACACAAAAGCTTCTTTTACATTATCCATAAATAATATTGCCAAAAACATCATTACTAACAAAAAATCTGGTTTTACTCCCATGAACAACGCAGGTGTAACGTAATGAAGCAATAATCCTACACTTAAAAATATCGAACTTACTGTTAATTTTTTTGAATCCATAATATCTTCCTTTCTTTTTCATAAAATTTTTCTCTTCTAAAATCATTTCATAAGTTCATTTCATTACACTCACCTGCCTTTATAATAAAAAAACACCTGTTCCCCAAAAGGAACAAGTGTCAAAACTCGCGTTACCATCCTAATTTATGTGCAAAAATGCACACATCTCTTTCAGATACTTCCATATCCTATCCCTGTAAAGTGAGAATCACTTTTTGAACTACTATTTTTCATTCAAAATTCAGATAACCCCATTCATATAAACTTCTCTTAGAAATTCGCACCAACCATTTCCTCTCTTGAAGTTTCATTTATACTACTATCTTATCTATTGAATTTAATATTTTTAAATATTTCCTAATATTATATCACAAATAAAATAATTTACAAGTTATAAAACAGTTTTAAAATTAACATTTACCAAATCTTTTATAGAATTGTAAATCAAAGTTCTATCCAAAACTTCATCCAAAAACTCTTGCAATTCTTCTCCTTCATAAAATGAGAAGAAATAAATGTCAATATTGATTTTGTTGATAATACTCTTATCTTCAAAACCTATAACATTTAACAGATACATCGGATTGTCGATATCTAAGTTCACCTTAGCTTCGATATCTTGTAATATAGTGTTTCTTTTCTTTGCAACTCTCATCATAGTCAAAATCAACTCTGAAACGATGGAGCTTACGAAAAAATCAATTGATGTAAATTCTTCTTTTTCTGAATCAAATGAAATAGATGAGTCCACAGGAATACATGATTTTTCGTTGTAAACTTTGACCAAATCATCGGATACAATAGCTCTGAAACTCTTTTGGAATGAATTTATATCATCATTCATATTCTTTCCTCAATTTATTTCTAGCATCAATCATCGATTGTAGTTTTTCTCTTATGTGGTCGTATTCATTTACTGGTCTATTGGAGAATGTAGCAAATCCACAGTCTGGGTTTAGCCATAATTTATCCTTGTCGATAAATGTAAGAGCTTCCTTGGCTCTTTTGTAAATTCCATCTGTATCTTCCTTATCATCCAATCTTGGATTTAACACTCCAAGTCCCAAAATCACTTTGTTATTGATTCTTTCATCAGCTAGTAATGCTTTTAATTCCCCAGCTCTTGGAGTAGAAAATTCTAACGCCAATAAATCAGCATTGATATCTGCAAACAAATCTAAAAGCGGAGTATAAGGGCCTGTCAATAAAATACTTTCGTTTTTACTCCAATTACCACGACACACGTGAAGTGAACAAATAGATTTGTCCCTATCGACACTATCCATCACGCTTTTTATCAAATGTGTGGCAAACTTTAACTCTTCAGTTGGATCTTTTCTAGTAGACAAAGATGCACACATAAATGTTCTTGGTTTACCTTCAGTGAACACAATTTCTGTAAGAACTGGTTCATCAAATTGAATTACATCTACTCCGATTTCTTGAAGATTTTTGATTTCTTTTCTGTAGATATCAATTACATCTTCTCCCAAATCTTCCTTACTGTCGTAATATTTGGAACTAACATTTGCAAGCCACATACTTCTTGTAACCAAGTAAGGACCAGGCATTGTAATCTTAACAGGCTTATCAGTTAATGATTTCAAAAGTTTTAATTCTTCTGATACAATGTCTCCTTTATATTCCAATTTGCCAGTACAAATAGCGTTCTTAATAGATGTAGCAGGAACATCCAATGTCGTCAAAATATTTTCGAACTCTCTTTTATCATCGACGTAATCTAGCATTTCGGCCATACTCATTTGAGTTACTCCACCTAGTTTTTCAGAAATAAAAGATACGTAATTGTCTCTTTCTATTTCTCCACTTGTGATTACATCGATATCCAAATCTTCTTGTAATTTTACAACTTCTTTAGTCTTATCATATACCAATTGTTCGTAGTCAGAAAGGCTAATCATATTAGCCTTTAACATCCTACGAGCTTTCATTATTTCGTCTCCTCTTGGCATAGATCCTATCAAAGAGGTATTGAATAATTTATTGTTCACTATTGAATTCCTTTAAGAAATTTCCTAAATATTCATTAGCTTCAGTAATTTGTTTGAAACCTTCTCTTCTACCAGGAATCCATTGTTTTAATCCTTCAAGATCCATGATTTCTTTTTCTTTTTCGTTGTTGTAATCCATCTTGAACATAATGTCATCAAATGCTTTGATGTCTTCATCAGAAACTTCAGGATTGAATGTAAATATACAATGGTCAAAGTTATCAGTTTTATCTAAAACTTCAACTTCGTTTTTGTCTAGTGTACCATCACTAATCCAAGCATCATAATTTGTACTTAAACAGAATGATGCATCAACTTCTCCATTAACCATAGCAATCATGCTGTCTTTTTCTCCACCAACGTGGTCTCCATGTAAGCCAACACCGATATCAAATCTTTTTTCAGTGTAATCTTTACCATATTCTAAACCATTTTGATGTAAATAGTTTATAGGAATAAGTCTTGCTTGTGGAGAATCAATAGCTCCAAATCCTATTGTTTTTCCTTTTAAATCAGAAACTTTTTCAAAATTTCCCTTTTTAACTACTAGATAAGTTTTCTTATCTCTATCAGTATCTCTCATACATCCGATCTTATCTTTTCCGTCAGATCTCAAATGAGCGTCTAAATGTGCTAATGGGGAATTCCATGCTCCATCAATTTCTCCATTCATTAAAGCATCTACTTGTAGTTTGTAGTCTTTGAAGAATACTCCTTCGATTTCTGCTCCATTTTCCTTGAAAAATTCTTCAATCATTTCCCATATTACTGTAACTCTTGGAGCGTAAATAACTGCACCTATTTTTAATTTTTTCATTTAATTCCTCCTATTTTATTTACTTGATAAAGATTGTCCTAACATAACATGCAACACATCTAAAGATGGTGCCATAATTTGTCCAGCGTAAGCATCTCTCATCAATTTTTCAATTTCAGTCTTTCTATTGTAACTAATTCCTCCACCCACTCTCATTGCAAGAGTTGAGGATTCCATCGCATGTTCAATTGCAATAACTCTGGAAGCTATTATTTTTTGTAAAGCATCTTCATCATTTCTACCTTTTTATTGATATTTGTGTCCTATTTACTTGTTTTCTGTCGCTAAAATACCACCTAACATTACATGGAGAACATCCAATGATGGTGCCATAATTTGTCCAGCGTAGGCATCTCTCATCAACTTTTCTATTTCAGTCTTCTTATTATAAGTGATTCCGCCGCCAATTCTCATTGCAAGTGTAGCTGAGTTCATTGAATTTTCAATTGAAGTCACTCTTGCTGCAATAATTTTTTTAAGCATATCTTCGCTATTATTAACTATAGCTTCTGCTGCATCTTCTGATAGTGTTCTTGCACTTTGTGCCATTGAATATATCTTAGACAAATACATTTGAACAATTTCAATATCTGCTAAGCATTTTCCATTTGGATATTTTCTACTTGTAGCGTATTTATTAGTAATGTTTGATATTCTAATATTTAAACCAGCATATACACTAGCAAGTCCAAGTAAAAACATCTTTGTTACAACACTTGCGACTTCATCTGCTCCGCCTTCTTCCCCTAGTCTGTAATCAGATGTCAACTTAACATTGTCAAATTTCATTGGACAAGAAACATTTCCTCTCATTCCAACTCCATCCCAATATTCCATATTGAAACTCAAACCTTCAGATTCCAATGGAACAACCCAATATGTCGTTTTACCTTCAAATTCAGCTGATTTACTGTTATATTGATAATAACTTGCATAAGTTGCACTTGTTACCATTGATTTAGTACCCTTGAACACATAGTCATTTCCATTTTTAGTACAGGTCATTTCTGGATTACCAAAATGTGTTCCACTACCAAATTCTGAATCAGCCAATGCCATAAATTTATTATTTTCAACGACATCTTTTACTATTTTATCAATTAAAGTTTTTTGACCATAATCCAACACTCCACTGATTCCAACATTATGCATCATATAGCATAATGCTGCAGATGGATTGTATTCAGCAAATGCCATTGTAACTTCTTGATGTTCTTTTGCTCCTTTGCCAAGTCCGCCCATTTCTTCAGGAATCAAAAGTTTTAAAAATCCTTCTTCTCCCATTTTTTCAAATGCTTCTTTTGGGAAAGTGCAATCCTTGTCAGATTTTTTTCCTTCTTCTTCTAAATATTTTTTTGCAAATTCTTTTGCTTGTTCGTAAATCCCCATTAAGCCTCCTATAAAAGTGGTTGACCTGTGATAGCTTTTCCTAACCAAACGTTAAGAACGTCTAGTGATGGAGCCATGATTTGTCCAGCGTAAGCATCTCTCATCAATCTTTGGATTTCAGATGCGCAGTTATAAGTCTTACCTCCACCTACTCTCATTGCAAGTGTTGAAGATTCAATTGCATTTTCGATAGCACAAACTCTTGCTGCGATAATCTTGCATACTGCATCTTCTTCACCATCAACTAAAGATCTAGCTGCTAATTCTGTAAGAGCTTTTGCACTCATACCATTTGAATAAATCTTACCTAAGTGAACTTGTACTGTTTCAATGTTAGCTAAAGAATCTCCTGAAGGGTATTTTCTCTTCAATGCGTAATCATTAGTAACTTTTGATAATCTTAAGTTCAATCCAGTGTAAACACTTGCTAAACCTAAAATGAAGTATGGAGCTACAACGTTAAATACTTGGTCAACACCTGAACCTTCTTCGCCGATTCTGTTAACTTCGTCTAATTTAACATCTGTCATAGTCATTGGACATGAAACATTACCTTTCATACCAATGCCTTTCCAGTGGCTCATCTTGAATTCTAAACCTTCAGATTCCAATGGAATTAACCAGTTGTTGATGTCTCCTTCTTTTTCAGTTGATGGAGTTAAAATTAAGTAATAGCTTGCATGAGTTGCACTTGTTACCATTGATTTTGTTCCGTTGAAAACGAATTTTCCACCGTCTTTAGTAACTTTGATTTCTGGAATGTAGAAGTGAGTACCAGTTCCGAATTCAGAATATGCTAAAGCCATGAATTTGTTGTTTTCAACTATGTCTTTAACAACTTTTTTCTTTAATTCTTCATTACCATTAGTAAGAACAGTCATTAAAGCAACGTTGTGCATCATGTAGCAAAGACCAGCAGTTGGGTTGCTTTCAGCAAATGCTAAAACAGCTTGTTGGTGTTCAACAGCAGTCTTTCCTAAACCACCCATTTCTTCTGGAATAAGTAATTTGAAGTAACCAGCTTTTCCCATTTCTTCAAATGATTCTACAGGAAATCTACCTTCTTCATCTGATCTCTTTGCATATGGTTCTACATGTTCCAATGCAAATTTTCTTGATTCTTCGTAAAAATTCATAAAACCCTCCTAAAGTTTATATTTCAATTATATGATATCACTAATTCTCTAATAAAACCAGAAATATTGTTAAAAATTACTCATTTATTGAAACTTTCTATAAATCCTACCAATTTCATTCGAATTTTAACAAATTAGAAAATTTCTTGATTTTTTTATCCGTTTTATCATTGAAAAATCAACGTTATAAATTTTTTAATCATTTATAGAAAAAATCTATAAATGATTATTCAAATTGTTAAATTTTTGTAATAAAAAAACACCGTGAGATTTTCTCACAGTGTTTTCGTTATATTATCTATTTGTAGAATTTGGATTTACGACGTCTTCTTTCTTTGCGCCTTCTTCTTCCTTAGCTTTTTCTACAGATTCAACTTTTTTACCTTCTTTATCAAGGTTTTCTTCTTTTTCTGCTGCATCTGTATCTTCTACTGAGTTAGAATAATCCATTTCTGCCATTCTCTTGTAAGTGTTGTATCTTTCCTTAGCATCTCTTTCAGCTTCTTGGAATAATTCTTCAGCTTGTTCAGGGAATGATTTTTGTAATGACAAGTATCTTACTTCTCCTCTGATGAAGTCTTGGAATGATCCAGTTGGTTCTTTAGAGTCTAATTGGAATGGATTCTTTCCTTCTTCTGCAAGAGTTGGATCGAATCTGTATAAGTGCCAGTAACCAGCTTCTACAGCTAATTTTTCTTGGCGTTGGCTCTTACCCATACCAGCTTTAATACCGTGGTTGATACATGGTGAGTAAGCGATGATTAATGATGGTCCATCATATTCTTCTGCTTCTCTAATAGCTTTTAATGTTTGATTTTGGTTAGCACCCATAGCGATTTGTGCTACGTATACGTATCCGTAAGTTGATGCCATCAAACCTAAATCTTTCTTTCTAACTTTCTTACCACTTGCAGCAAATTGTGCTACAGCAGCTGTTGGAGTTGACTTAGAAGCTTGTCCACCAGTGTTTGAGTAAACTTCTGTATCGAATACCATAACGTTGATGTTTTCACCTGATGCTAATACGTGATCCAATCCGCCGTATCCGATATCATAAGCCCAACCGTCTCCACCGAAGATCCATACAGATTTCTTAATTAAGAAGTCTCTGTCTGTTCTTATATATTTCAATAATTCTTCAGCTTCTTCATTGTTAGTGTTGTCATCTAAGTGTTGTAAGATTTCTGCTGCACATGCTTTCGATGTAGCTACATCGTCCATGTTTTCAACGAATTTTTTGAATGGTGCATTCAATGGACTTTCAATATTCAAGTCTAAGAATGCTTGCATTTTTTCTTTTAATTGTAATCTGATCTTCTTGATAGCTAAGTGCATACCATATCCGTATTCAGCATTGTCTTCGAATAATGAGTTAGCCCAAGCTGGTCCTTTACCTTCAGCGTTTGTGCAGTAAGGAGTTGAAGGAGCACTTGCACCCCAGATTGATGAACAACCTGTAGCGTTAGCTATAAGCATTCTATCACCGTATAATTGAGTGATTAATTTAGCGTATGGAGTTTCTCCACAACCAGCACATGCTCCAGAGAATTCAAATAATGGTTGTTGGAATTGTGAGCCTTTAACTGTTTTTTCTGCTGGCATTAAGTCTTCTTTGTATCCAACTTTTTCTACAGCGTAAGTCCAATTGTCTTTTTGTGCAAGATGTTGTTCTTCGAAAGGTTTCATGATTAATGCTTTTTCTTTTGCTGGACATACATCAGCACAGTTACCGCAACCTGTACAGTCTGCTGGTGAAACTTGGATTCTGAATGTTAAATCTTCAAATCCTTTACCAACTGCTTTTTTGCTTTCGAAAGTTTCAGGAGCGTTCTTTCTATCTTCTTCGTTTAATAAGAATGGTCTGATAACTGCGTGTGGACATACATAAGCACATTGGTTACATTGGATACATTTATCCATTTGCCATTCTGGAACGTTAAGAGCGATACATCTCTTTTCGTAAGCTGAAGTTCCCATTGGGAATTCACCATTTGCTCTGTCTTTGAATGCAGATACTGGTAAATCATTACCTTGTTGTGCGTTCATTACACTTGCAACTTCTTTTACGAATTCTGGAAGGTTAGCGTCTTTTTCAACGTCTTCTTCAGCATTTTTCCATTCAGCTGGAACATTGATTTCTACAAGTTGATCGATACCTTGATCTACTGCAGCGTAGTTCATGTTTACAATGTCTTCACCTTTTCTACCGTAGTTAGCAACTATAGATTCTTTTAATTTCTTAATAGCTTCATCTATAGGTAATACTTTAGATAATTTGAAGAATGCAGCTTGCATAATCATGTTAGTTCTTCCACCTAATCCTACTTCTGCTGCAATCTTAGAAGCGTTGATAGTGTAGAATTTAATGTCGTTTTCAGCGATATATTTCTTTAATTTGCCTGGAAGGTGAGTGTCTAATTCATCTTCATTCCAGATACAGTTTAGTAAGAATGTACCACCTTTTCTTAAACCTCTTAATAAATCGTATTGATATACATAAGCTTGTTTTGAACAAGAAATGAAATCTGATTCATCTAAAAGGTAAGTTGAGTGAATTGGGTTGTTACCAAATCTTAAGTGAGACATTGTAACCCCACCAGATTTTTTAGAGTCATAATCGAAGTAACCTTGAGCGTACATGTCAGTACCATCACCTATAATCTTGATAGCTGATTTGTTAGCACCTACTGTACCGTCAGAACCAAATCCCCAGAACTTACATCTTATAGTTCCTTCAGGTGAAGTGTTTATAGTTTCTTTTACTTCTAATGATCTGTGAGTAACATCATCTACTATACCGATAGTAAATTGTGTTCTTGGTTGATCTTGTTTTAAGTTTTCGTAAACTGTGTTAATGTGAGTTGGAGTTGTATCTTTTGAACCTAAACCGTAGATACCACCAACGATAACTGGTTTATTTTCATGATCGTAGAAACAATCTCTAACGTCAAGATATAGAGGTTCTCCTAATGAACCTTTTTCTTTAGTTCTATCTAAAACTGCAATCTTCTTAACTGTTTTTGGAATAGCATTTAAGAAATGTTCTTTAGAGAATGGTCTGTATAAGTGAACTTTTAATACTCCGACTTTTTCTCCTTTAGACACTAAATAATCAACAGTTTCTTCAATAGTTTCAGTTACTGAACCCATAGCTACTATAATATTTTCAGCATCTTCAGCACCATAGTAGTTGAATAATCCGTAGTTTCTGCCTGTAATCTTGTTAATTTCATTGATATAGTTTTCAGTGATACCAACGATATCTTCATAGTATGTATTAGATGCTTCCATACCTTGGAAATAAACGTCTGGATTTTCAGCTGTACCCATAGTCTTAGGGTTTTCTGGATTTAAAGCATTTCTTCTGAATTCATCAATAGCTTCCCAATCAACAATCTTTGCCAAATCTTCATAATCCATAACTTCGATTTTTTGAATTTCGTGACTTGTTCTGAAACCATCGAAGAAATGTAAGAATGGAACTTTACCTTTAATAGAAGAAAGGTGAGCTACTGCTGCTAAATCCATAACTTCTTGTACTGAACCTGAACATAACAATGCAAAACCAGTTTGTCTTGCTGCCATAACGTCTTGGTGGTCACCAAAAATGCTAAGCGCATGTGATGCTAAAGCTCTTGCTGATACGTGGAATACACCAGGTAAGTTTTCTCCGGCAATCTTGTACATATTTGGAACCATCAACAATAAACCTTGTGATGCTGTGAATGTAGATGCCAAAGCCCCTGCAACTAAAGCCCCGTGTACTGAACCAGCTGCTCCACCTTCTGATTGTAATTCAGTTACTTGTACAGTTTCACCGAATAAGTTCTTACGTCCATCTGCTGCCCATACATCAATTGCTTCAGGCATTGGTGATGATGGAGTAATTGGATAAATAGTTGCCACATCTGAAAATGCATAAGCTACGTGAGCAGCGGCTGTATTTCCATCCATGGTTTTCATGTGTTTTGCCATTTATTTAACCCCCTATATATAAATAAATAAATTGTTTAAATTAAAACGGACGAACTCCGCTCTATGAGTTATTATAACTCAATAAAATCCTCATTGCAAGAATAACAAACTTCATCAAAAAATTTTATTGTGAAATTAATTTTTGTTATTTTTTAACTGCTTTCTGTGTTCTTCAGTATCTTTTTTCATATTTGCAATCAACTTATTATTTAACTCTTGTGCCGCATTATAACCCAAAAGTTTTTGCCTTTGATTTCTAACTGCAACCTCAACAATCATTGCAATATTTCTACCTGGTTTTACAGGAACTTCAAGATATGGAAGTTCAACCCCCAAAAGTTCAGTAGTGTGATCGTCAAGTCCGATTCTGTCGTATTCTTTATCGTCTTGCCATTTTTCTAGCTTTATAACCAAATCGATAAACGTAGTTAATCTTACAGAACCTGTGCCGTATAACCTTTGAATATCTAAAATTCCAAGACCCCTAACTTCCAAATAATGTCTAATGTTAAGAGGAGCTTGTGCCAACAATCCTTTTTCGATTTTTCTTATTTCAACCACATCATCTGCAACAAGTCTGTGACCTCTAGTAACCAAATCTAAAGCAGTCTCGCTTTTTCCTACAGAACTGTCTCCCATCAACAAAACACCCATACCAAAAACATCCAACAGAGAAGCGTGGATTGTATCTTCCTCACTGAGAAAATATTCCAATACTTCATCCAATGCTGAGATAAGTCTGGTAGTTGTTCTATCTGAAATTAGTAGAGTTTTATCGTATTCTTCAGCTAATTTTCTAACTTCATCAGGAATTTGAGCATAATGTGAAAAAACAATACAAGGAATATCATATTCCATCATTGCTCTTACTCTTTCTTTTCTAAGCTCCATATCCATCGCCATATAATATGCAAGTTCAGCCTTACCGAACAACTGAATTCTTCTAAATGGAAATTCTTCCAAGAAACCAGATAATTGCAACCCTGGTCTGTTTATTTCAGAATTTGTAATCTCAATTGTTTCGTAATCAGAACTTGTCCTTACAACGTGCAAGTCTAATTTTTTAACAACCGCACTTAATTTTACTGTTTTCATAAGTTCCCTCCTTATTATATTTTATTATCTAATCTGTATATAAGCAAACAATCTTCGATAATAAATGACGAAATCACAACTTAATTGTTACGTTTTTGTAATATTTAACGTTTTTTTAACCTAATTTATTACAAAAAAGTTACAACAAGTTACAAATGTGTTACAATATATTATATTAAATTTGCAGATTAAAAACTTTTAATCGTAAAATTAGGAGGAAAAATGAACAATATCAAAAAACCATTGTTAGTGATGGGATTAATGTTTACCTTTTCTGCTTTAAATGCAACTTCTTCATTTGCTGATGTTGACAATACAAAGCTTGTAGAAGAAGTAAAACATGACGCTTTAAATTACACTACAAATTTGCAAAATACAATTAAAGATCAAGAAAATGTGAATACAGAGGATTCCATCAAATCCAATGATGCACAACAAACTGAAAAAGTTAATACTGAAAATACTGAAAAAGAAGATAAAGAAGAAACTAGTAAGGAAGATTTGAAAGAAGACTTTGAAGATTCAAAAGAACTTTTGAAAAAACCTGCTGAGGTAAAAGCAGTTAAAAGAGCCGATGTGAAGAAAATCACTTCATCAAGTAAATTCGAAACAGCTACTAATATAAGAAATGAATATTTTTCAAAATCAAATACAGTTATTTTGACAAATAGCTCAACATTTGTAGATTCACTATCTGCTGTTTCCCTATCAAGAGGTAACACTCCAATATTATTTACTAACCAATCTTCTTTAGATAGTAAAACATTGGCAAACCTAAAAGCTAACAAACCTAAAAAAGTTTACATTTTAGGTGGAGAAAAATCCGTTAGCAATTCTGTAGTAAATCAACTTAAAAGTTTGGGAATAATCGTTGAAAGAATTGCTGGACATGATAGATACGAAGTTAATTCTAAAGTAGCAGCAAAAACACATAATCCAAATACAAAACAAAAAACAAATATACTTATAACTTCAGGCGAAAATCATAGTGATGCTATATCATCTGCTGTTTTATCTCAAAACAAAAAAGCTCCTATACTTTTCGTTAGAAAAAATGAAGTTCCTACATCTATAAAAGGTTATTTGTTATCTTTAAAGAGAAACAATGCTATAGGAAGTATAACAATAGTTGGTGGTAACTTATCAGTATCTCAACAAGTAGAATCTTACTTAAGAACTTTTAGCAATAATGTAAGTAGGATTGCTGGTCGTGACAGATACACTACTAACCTAAAAGTTGCAAAACAAGTTAACCCTAACGCAAAAAGAGTAATCGTAGCTGAAGGTAATGGTTACAACGATGCATTATTAATGTCACCTGTTGCTACAAAGTTAAATGCTTCTTTAATATTGACAAAACCTAACGATGTAACAAGAACAAAAGATTATTCTTCAAACGACAAAAGCTCTACTATGGAAGCATTCTTTAAGAACAACAAATCCATAGACCAAGTTATAGTTTGTGAAGGAAATCATTCAATTTCCGATTTCGTATCATCATCTATATCTGATTTGTTAGCAGGTAAAAATCTTAAAACTGCACCAAAAGCAGATGCATTATACAAAAAAGAAAAAGCTGAACTAAGAAAAAGTAAAACTGAAAAATCTAAACCTGTAGATTCATTACAAGCTCAACTTGCAAAAGCAAAAAGAGTATTCACAGTAAGATCCACAGCTTACACTTCTGATCCTAGAGAAAACGGTGGATGGAATGTAACAGCAATCGGAACTAAAATTAGACGCGGTGTTATCGCAGTAGACCCAAGAGTTATTCCTTTGAGAACAAGAGTATATGTAGAAGGATATGGATTTGCTACAGCAGAAGACACTGGTGGAGCTATTAAAGGAAATAAAATTGATGTAGTTATGGATACTAAAGCTCAATCTCGTAACTGGGGAGTTAGAAACGTCAAAATCTACATCTTATAATAGAAACTATTAAGCACTGATGTATCAGTGCTTTTTTAATGTAATTTTTTACAATGATTTTGAGACACAATGTCAGTTTTCAGTCGTTACCAAATAAATTTTAAGCGATTTTTCATAAAAACCAGTAATTATTACATTTTTTTAATAATTAAGTTTTTCAGTGGCGTATTTCATCTTTTTCCCTAAAAGTTACAAATTGGTTACAAACTATTCCCTATTTTATGGGAAGTGTGATTTTCAAGTAATTCACAAATTTTTCAATTTGTAAATAGTTTTGAGCAAATTTTACATAAAATCTAGCACATTGTGCAAATTAAACCAATAAATGTCAAATTTGTTTGAAAGTTATGAAAAATTCTTGTAAACTATTAGAGTAATTTGAATAAGTTACAAATTGGTTACAAAAATAATGAGCAATTAAAATTAGCTCATTGAAGTATATTAGGAGGATACATGAATAATTTTAAGAAGCCACTTCTTGTAATGACTTTGGCTGTATCATTATCTTTGGGAGCAAATGTTTCATTTGCAGATAATGAAAATAACAAGTCAGAAACAAATGTTAAAGCTATATTAGATAATTCAAGTAAAACTGAAACAACAACTAAGATACAAGTAAAGCTAGATGAAAATAACAAAGTAATATCTAATAAAAATCAAAATAATACAGAAAAAAAAGAAGCTGAAGTCAAATCACAAAAAAGTGCAAAAACAGAAAGAATAGACGCAAAAAACAGATTTGAAACAGCTAAGAAAATCAAAGAAAAAGAATTCAAAAATGCAGACACTGCTGTAGTTGTGAATTCAAACGAATTTTCAGATTCAATCAGTGCAACAAACATTTCAAATGGTAAATCACCTATTCTTTACACTGATTCCAACAAACTAGACAACTTGACAAAAGAAGCTTTGAAAGGTGTCAAAAAAGTCTACATAACTGGTGGCGAAAAAACTATTAGTTCAAAAGTAGTTGACGAATTAAACGGTATGGGAATTGAAGTCATCAGAGTTAAAGGCAAAGACAGATACGAAGTCAATGCAAAATCAGCTACTACGTCTCAGCCAGTTTCTAACAAGAAACAAAACGTAGTTATCGCATCTGGTGAAAACTTTGCAGATTCTATTTCTTCAACTTCTTTAGCTAAGAAAAAGAACGCTCCAGTTCTTTTAGTTAAAAAGAATGAAGTGCCAAAATCAATCAAAGAATACTTAAATTCTTTCAGCAAAAAAGGCCTTTTGGGAGACATCACTATAGTAGGTGGACAAAATTCAGTTTCAAAAGCTGTTGAAAATGAACTTTCTAAACTTGCAAAAGTTACTAGAATTGCAGGATCTGACAGATACCAAACATCTGTAAAAGTTGCAAAACAAGTCGGTGTAAATTCTGAAAGAACAATTGTAGCTAGTGGAGAAAAATTTGTAGATGTACTTGCAGCATCTCCTGTAGCTCAAAAATACAACGCCCCAATAGTTTTGGTTAAGAAAATGGACGTTCCAAGAAACGAAGATTACAAAACACAAGAACAAAAATCAAACTCTGTGGAATCTTTCTTCAGACAAAACAAGTCAAACATCATGTACACAATGGTATTTGGTGGAAAAAACACTATCGATAATTTCGTAGTAAATGGAATTAAAGATTTGTTAGCTGGTAAATCACTACAAGCAAAACCAAAAGTAGATGCATTAGTAAATGTACCTAAAAAAGAACAACCAAAACAAACTAATAAATTAGACAAAATCGTAAATCTTGCTTACAAACAATTAGGTAAGCCTTACGTTTGGGGAACTCGTGGCCCTAGATCATTTGACTGTTCAGGACTTACATCTTACCTCTACAGACAAGCTTATGGAATTTCAATAAGCCCAAGTTCAAGAGCACAAGCTTCTTATGGACACAAAGTTTCCAAATCAAACTTGAAAAAAGGCGATTTGATGTTCTTTGCAACAGGTGGTGGCGGAATAAGTCACGTTGGAATTTACGTTGGTAACAACAAATTAATCCACGCTTCTACACCATCAACAGGAGTTATCTTATCAGATATCAACTCAAGATATTACCAAAGAACATTCGTTACAGCAAGAAGATTATTAGGTTAAATTCAAAAGCAATGGTTCATCGGAATCATTGCTTTTTTGATTGTCTATTTGAATTTTATTGTTTCATCATTGAAAACTCCAATTGAGTTTTTGATTTTCAAACTGTACACGCTATCACCTATTGAAACGATCATTGTATCATCTTTTGCATCTTCAAAAAATACGAGTTTATCTTTTTCTAGATTATAAGCAATCTTATTGTCCAACCAAGTCATATATTTCTTAGATACTTTAAATCTTTTCAATACATTTTCATAACCTTTTATAGTGGATTCCATTATCAACTTATCATTCTTGTACAACCTTGAATTTCCAGTTTTAAAATCGTACAAAGAATAGAAGACATCTTTATTATTCATCACAACATCAATCGGAAACTCATCTTCTTTCAAATCTCTACTGAAGATTTCCTTATCGTCCATATCTTTGACAGTTAATTTGTCCTTCTCATAATGCATATACATTACAGACTTATCGTTTTTGATTAATTTTCCAATTTTGCCAGTAGATTCAAATGCGTCATTATTATTCTTGAAAATCTCACATTCAAAAAATTTAATTGGAGAATCAGAACGCAAAACCATAGCATACACATTTTTATCCGATAACTTAGCATCACTAATATGCTCTGTTGATGTGAGGTTTTTCATTCCATCATCACTTTTAATCATCAACTTAGAAGCAAAAGATTCATCTGATTTATAAAGGAGATAATCTTTATTATCTACATCGTGGATTCCATATCCATCATCTAGTTGTACCAATTCGTCCTTGGAATCGTCGTAAATAAAGTTCTTGCCATCTTTTAACACGACAATTTTATCTCCATACAATTTCTGAATAAACTCAGAGTTCTTTAACTTATCTGTGTATTTGTTGTGAGAATCCATTTTTTTGATTCTATCTACTTTTACGCTGGATTCTACGCCCTTGTACACTTCTTTTTTCCCACACGATACAAGCATCATCATACATAATGCAACCATCAAAAATTTCTTCATAAATTCCCTCCCATATTAATAAAATATTTCTACTAATATTTATTAATTAATATATACCCAGAATTTACAAAAAAACGATTAGCGTAAATTTTTATAAAACTTTTCGGTTTCTTTTACAGTTGGGAAATTAAACACAAGGTTTTTATTATCCTTAGTCTTAATCCAAATTGCTCTTGGATTGTCATTATGAATGTACACATCACAGTTTCCAATTCCTTTTATTGAAAACTTTCCATAGGAATAGTGTTTCAATGATGTTCCATTTAACCTAACTCCATCTGTTTTGTTGACATCTTCGATTAGCTCAACTTTTTCGATTAATTTTTTGTCAATTACAGTGGTGTAAACAGATTCAGTGATTGTAAGAGTGCTTGGCGTGTTATCAACAGTATACGTTTTTGGTAAACTCATACTTATCATCAAAAATTCGATTGCAATCAATAATACAGCCGTCAATGCGTAGAGTATTTTGCCTGATAATTTTGCCCTGTTAAAAGTCATATTGCCATTTCTTACGCTAACATCTTCAACCATAAGCCTGTCATCTTTTGGATTGTAATAACCCCACGGATCGAAGAAATCTCCATTGTACAAGTCGCTATTAATCGCAGTTAAGTTTTTTGCTATGGTTTGATATTTAAAAAGAGCCAATATTATCGCTAACGTGTACAAAACAATGTATGAAAAAATCGGGAAAATTCTGTAAATATCTTTTGATGAGTAATAAGCTACAACAAATCCTAAAACGATAAACATAATATATATCGCATACATTGTTTGTTGCACTTTTATGATGCTTTCTTCATTCAACTTTAAGTTTTCATCAGAATTAGTCGAATAAACTTTGGTGTTTTTCCTTCCCAAAAACCATCCCGTTAATATCGTACTTACACTCATTGCTACCAGCAAAAAAATGTATACGAAAAACATCTCACTATTTTTGAAAAAAGCTACCAACAGTACGATTTGAACTACCAGCGGAATTATCCAGGCTTTTAGTTTGATTTTCTTTTTTTCAATATCTCTTGAAGTCTTCAAATCATACGTCAAAATACTACTCTCGGTAGATATATTATTGTCCTTTTTGTATTGTCGTATTTCTTTCATTGCGTTGTATTCGATAATATTTGCACTCACAAGATAAACAACTATTAAATTGTAATACACAAGCATTATCCAATCATAATCAAGTAACACAAGAAAAGATAAAACAATGCTCACCGCAAATAAAATATTCAATTTTTTCTTAGTTTTTCCCAGCAAATCGACGATGAACTCATCATCTTCATAACCTTTTGGAAAATTTGTAAACAACATAAATGTATCGTTTATTTTCAATGTATATATGTTAAATCTTCTTATGATGAACAAAATAAACACCAAACTAAAAAATAAAATAAATTGCAACATCATTTTATAATTTCCTCCACTATATTTTTAATATCCTTTTGTGATTTGCCGCGAATTTTCGCTTCCATCAACAGTAGTTTCAATTCATCTTCAAATGAATTTCGTGAATAACCTTCGTCCACGCAAATCTTCGCCCCAACTCTTCTATCTATTACAATTATTTTTTCATCCTTCAAAATATTGTAAGCTTTGCTAATCGTCATAGGATTAATTCCCAAATCATTTGCAAATTGTCTAACAGAAGGAAGTTCGTCGCCAGTTTGTAAGTTACCATTGGCAATTTCTCTAATAATCTCGTTTCGAATTTGAGTGTAAATTGGAACATCACTCGTCGTATTTATATTAATCATTCTGTCCTCCTTGTATTACTTATTATAATACAGATTAGACACAGATGCAATATTTTTTCAAAGAAAAAAGAGCGCATCGAAATGCACTCTAAATCATTACTCGTATTTAGTAGTAAACCAATCATACTAAGAATATCATACGGAAAAAATTGATTTGATTTCAAATCGAGAAATCCGTTAAAAATTGCACTGTTTGAGTGAAACGAGTTTGCAATTTTAGGATTTTGAGATTTAGAAATCAACAATTTTTGAAGTCTAGATATTCGTGTATGATGGTTTATTTACACAATAAATTTCTTCTATAAAACTACATCGCACCGATTAATTTGTTAAACGTATCCTTGTCGATTTCCCACACTCCTTCGTATGGTTTTTCAATGTAGTATTTTTTGTTTTGATACAAATACAACGTCATTTTTTCGTCTTTTCCGTAGAATATTTCCATTTTTCTAAAATCTTTTGTATTCGCAGGTGTGTCGTTGTTTGATTTTTTTCTAGTTGGTTTTGCTTTTTCTTTTATCAATTTGATTGTGTCTACGATATCTTTTTTCGAAGTGATGGATGCCGTTGGTCCTTCCTTGTTTTCTTCGATTTTTGTAACTGTGATTACTTGTGAATCATCTATATTTGGAAGTGTTATTGGATTTGCTTTTTTGCAAGATACCATCACCAACATCAACACCATAACTAACAATACTAATTTAAATTTGTTTTTCATAATTACCTCAATTCTAAAATTTGTTTTGATTTTTCTAATAATCTGTGTGCTTTTTCTTGTGGATTGTCGTCATTCATCAACGCTCTTACGACTGCTATCCCACTTGCACCACTGTTTTTTAATACATCTATGCTATCCTCATTTAAACCGCCAATAGCGACAGTTTTTATGCTTATGCTATTGTTGATATCTCTTAGAGTTTCAACCGATGTTATTTTCGTTTTAACGTGGGTTTTCGTCGGATAAATCGCCCCAACTCCAAGATAATCTGCGCCTTCTTTTTCACATTGTATAGCTCTGGCAACACTTTTAGCAGTTGCACCAATAATGTAATTATCTCCAAGAATTCTTCTTGCATCTTTTATTTCCATGTCTTCATCTCCAAGATGAACTCCTGCACACTCGCTTGCCAAGCAAACGTCAATTCTGTCGTCAATTAAAAGCGGCACATCAAACTTGTCACAAATTACCTTCACTTTTTTCGCCAAGTCTATGTATTCTCTTGTAGAGATATTTTTCTCCCTTAGTTGTACCAGTGTTACTCCACCTTTAAGAGAATCTTCAATTTTTGTTAAAAAAACTTCCTCATCTTTAACATTTGTCCTATCAGTAACCAAGTACAAGCTAAGATTCAACTTTTCTCGCATCTATCTTCTCCTTTATTTGTTCCCATTTTATTTTGGATAAATTATCATACAAACCGATTTTGAAAGAACTAAGTCCAACACTTTTATCCACCATTTCACAGCTAATATTCATCATGCTAATTGCTAGAACACATGCTTCTATCGATTGAGATACGCTAAGTGTACACGCTATCAAACTTCCCACAACACAACCTGTCGCAGTGATTTTTGAAAGCCTTTCATCGCCATTATTAAGCAGATAAATCTCATCTGAACACACAATATCCGTATGCCCTGTTGCCACAACCATTGAATGGTACTTTTCGTGCAAATTATTACAATAATTAATCACATCGTCTACTTCAAGCTTTCTTGAATCCACACCTTTTGTACTTAAATCTTTAATAACCAGTGATTTTATCTCGCTGTAATTTCCTTTTATGCAAGTTATTATGTATTTTTGCAAGATTTCTAGTGTGAAATCAAGCCTTAATCTTGACGCACTCACTCCAACCAAATCCAATGTAATTGGAATGTTGTTTTCATTTGCAATTCGTAGGGATTTTTTGATTGATTCTATTCTATAATCCGTGATGTTTCCTAAATTTACCAACAGAGAATCAGAATTTTTCGTAATATCTTCGACTTCTCGTGGATTATCTGCCATAAACGGACTTTGGTTAACACTCAGAACTGCGTTTGCCATATCATTGATTGAAATCGCATTCGTAAGGCAATGAATCAGATTATTATTGTTGTACAAATCAGAGTAAATCTCTGACATTTTTTGTATTAAATTATCCATTGATACTTTCCTTTAATTTATCTAGCATTTTATTTTTTTGCATAGCCTTTAAAAATGCGAATGCTACAGTCGCTCCCATTAAAGTCGCAAGTACAAATGATGGCGTGTAGAAAAACAAAGTCAAATTGCTTTTTCCGAAGAAAAACTTCATAACAGGAACGCTTACGATCGATCCTATTATTCCAGTTCCAATAACTTCTCCAATACAAGCCATAATCAATTTGTTCGTTCTTTTATACAAAACTCCCGACAAAAACGCCCCAAACACAGCTCCAGTCAGCGCTAACGGTGGAATTGCCATTAGTGACATTCTGATTATCCCAATCAACGTCGCACACAAAAGTGCATACCATGGTCCCAAAAACACCGCACACACGATATTTACAAAATGTTGTGTCGGACAAAATCCAACCACTCTCAAAATTGGAGATATCACAACTCCTATTGCGACAAATATTGAAAGCATTATCATTTTAATTAAAGTAGTATTTTTTCTTGTCATAAACCATCCATCCTTCACTACCTTATATATTACCATCAATCAATATTTCTTTACAATAAAAAATATAGCAAATTATTGCTTAAAATAATTTGCTATATTTTCTGCTGCTTTTTCATTCATTCCATCAACTTCGCAAAGCTCTTCTACACTGGCTTTTTTTATTCTGTCAAGAGTTTTAAAATGTTTCATCAAAGCTTTTTTCCTTTTTTCTCCGATTAAGGCTATATTGTCTAATTCAGATTTCTTGAAGTTTCTTTCGTGAAGTTTTCTGTGATAATTAATTGCAAATCTATGTGTTTCTTCTTGAATCGCAAACAACAACCTGTACAAAGGAGTGTTCACTTTCAATCTGATTTCGTCGTTTTCGTAAATTATTCCACGCGTCCTATGCTTATCGTCTTTTACAAGACCCAAAATCGGGATATCCAAGTTGAATTCGTCCAACACTTCTTTTGCGATGTTGACTTGACCTTTGCCACCATCCATCAAAATTATAGAAGGCATTTCATCAAAGCTGTTGTCTTTTTTATCAGAATCCAAAAGTCTTCTGAATCTTCTCGTCAATACTTCCCTGTGCGATGCATAATCATCGGCACCTTCTACAGTTTTTATTTTAAATTTACGATAATCTTTGGAAGATTTAGCCCCGTTTTTGAACACAATCATACTTCCCACAGAATCTACACCACTTGTGTTGGAAATATCGTAGCATTCAATTCTATCAATTGGTTTAACCCCTGTGATGTCTTGCAAATCTAAGATTGCATTCTCACGATTACGTTCTCTTTTCAAATGTCTGGAAATGTATTTGTCCAGTCCTTCTTTTGCGTTTATTCGAACCATTTCCAAAAGGTCAGTCTTGTTACCTCTTTTAGGAATTTTGATTTCGACCTTGGAACCTTTTTTCTCCGTCAGCATTTCTTCGATAAGCTCTCTGTCTTCGATTTCAATATCGGTTAGGATTTGTTTCGGAACGTAAGTCAAATCAATGTAGAATTGTTTGAAAAATTCTCCTACAATGTGTTCATTTGATTCTTCGTATTTATTGTCGATAATGAAATGTTGTCTTTCAATAATTTTGCCATTTCTCATGAAAAATACTTGAACGCATACAGTCTCCGCTTCTCTAGCCATGGATATCATATCCAAATCCAACCCCTTGGTGTTGGTGATGTTTTGTTTTTCCAAAATCACTTGAATATTTGCAATAGAATCTCTGAGTTTCGCTGCCAATTCAAAGTTCAAATTCTTGGATGCAGCCATCATTTTATCGGTCAATTTCTTAGTCAAGTCATCTTCACGACCATTCAAGAAATTTTCCACTTCTAACAATTCTTTGTTGTAATCTTCTTCGTTAACATCATAAACGCACATTCCGTCACAACGATTGATATAATAATTCAAACAAGGTCTCTTAAGCTTTTGACCCTTATCAAAATTCAAATTACACGTTCTGATTTTGTACGTTTCATGAATTAAATCTATAATATCATTAACTGCATAAGCATTAGGAAAAGGCCCAAAATACTTCGCCTTATCCTTCAAAACACGTCTAGTTTTCAAGACTCTTGGAAACTTTTCGTTCGTGATTTTGATGTATGGATATTGCTTATCGTCTCTTAAAACGATGTTGTATTTCGGGCTGTTTTTCTTGATTAAGTTTGATTCCAGAACCAAAGCTTCACATTCATTATTCACGATAATATATTCAAAATATTCTACGTGACTTACCATTGCAGCGACCTTTGCGAGTTTTTTTGATGAATCAAAATATTGACCCACACGTCTTCTCAAATCAATCGCCTTGCCAACGTAGATTATCTCGTCGTTTTTATCGTGCATAATGTACACGCCTGGTTTGTGAGGTACTTTTTGCAGTTCTTTTTTTATATCAAACATTTCTATATTGCTTTTGTTTGTTGTTCAAGATATTCTAAGTCAGATCCTTCCAAGTATGGTGATAATTTTTCGTAGCATTCCTTATTGTAATTGTTCAACCATTCTAATTCGAAAGGAAGTAATTTTTCTTTAATAATAGGTCTTGTGTCAATTGGACAAATAGACAGCGATTCAAATCCCAAGAATTCTCCAAATTCAGATTCTCCAACTTTGATGCAGTGCATAATATTTTCGATTCTAATTCCGTGTGAACCTTCGATGTAAATTCCTGGTTCGTCACTTGTAACCATTCCTTCGTCCATGTCGATATCATTATTTACGGACGAAATTCTTTGTGGTCCTTCGTGAACACCAAGGTAGAATCCCACACCGTGACCTGTGCCGTGTCTGAAATCCAACATTTCTTGCCAAATAGGTCTTCTTGCAATTGGATCTAAGCTCGATGATTTTGTTCCTTTAGGGAAGATTGTAGTCATTAAATTGATGTGTGATTTTAATGTTAAAGTATAGTGTAGTTTTTCATCATCAGTCAATTCACCAAGAGCAACCGTACGAGTAATATCAGTAGTTCCATCCAAATATTGCGCACCACTATCAACCAAGTACAATCCCTTCGGTTGTAAAGTCACTGGATGATCAACTGATGGTTCGTAATGAGGAAGTGCAGCATTTTCTCCATATGCAGATATAGTACCGAAACTTAAATCCATGAACAAATCGCCTTGTTCTCTGAAATATCTCAACTTATCTGCTGCACTCATTTCAGTAACATTTCCAGTTGGAGTACCTGTTTCTACCCAATTGAAAAACTTAACCAACGCAACGCCGTCTTTGATGTAAGCATTCTTTTGATTTTTAATTTCTGTTTCATTCTTATGAGCTTTCATCAAAGTTGTAGGTTGAATTCCTTTTGAAATTCTAATATTTGAATTAATTGAATTGTAAATTCTTACATTTGTCTTAGAAGGATCCAAGAATAAAACACTTTTTCCTGGAAGCTCACTCAAATCTTCGAAGACTTTTTCGTAAGCTTTTACAGTAACACCTTGTTCTTTTAATAATTCAATCAAATCATCGCCGATTTTTTCATCATCAATGTACAAATTAGCAAAATCTTTTCCAACCAATGCATAACTTATGATAACAGGATTGTACAATACATCGTTACCTCTAATATTGTAAAGGTAGCAAATATCATCCAAAGAGCCTATAAAATTGTAATCACAATCGTTAGAATCCATAAAATATCTTAACTCTTTTAATTTTGTCTTAGTATCCTTGCCACAATATTTTACATCAAATGCATAAGCCTTTGAGTTTGGTTTTTCTGGACGATCTTCCCAGATATCACCAACAAAATCCACATCAGTGATTATCATTCTATCGCCAAGATTTTCCAACCATTGATAATAATCATTGTAGTCCAAAGTAAGACCATCAACTCCTATTTTCCCACATTCGCCGACATTTTCATTCAAATATTCAATTAAAGTTGGAACCCCAGGTTCACCCATCTTCATCAATTCTACAGTAGACCCTTCAAGTTCCTTAGCAGCTTGAATAAAATATCTTCCATCAGTAAACAAAGCCGCTTTTTTCTTCAAAATTACAGCAGTTCCTGCACTACCACTAAATCCAGTAATATATTTTCTAGTTTTATAATAATCTGCTAAATATTCAGATGTATGAGGATCGCTCGATAATACAACATACGCATCGATATTTCTTTCACTCATTTTTTTTCTTAGCTTTTCTAATCTTTCTGTAATCATAAATTACCTCCTCGTAGTTACAATAATTATATCATAAAAAATAACGATGTTTATTTTCACGCTAACAAAAAAACTAGGTAAATTAATACCTAGTTTGTAAAATATGCTAATAAAAAAATCAAAACCAATTAGCACAAATATCTGTCTCCAAAAATAAACAAATTCAAAGCTTATGAAGCTAAAATCTCAAACTCGTGCTATGCACTCAAACAATGAGATTTTTTAACGCTTCATTTCGCTAGAATTTGTAATTATTTTTTACGAATGATATTCTTTGCTAATACGGTTTTGATTTATATTCTAATATATTACCAATACCTCTAACTGGTTTTTGATATTTATTACCAAAATTATCCGCAGTTAAACTCAATTGATGTTTTTTACTACATAAAAACTTTTCTATACATTAAATCTAAAATGAACTACATCTCCATCTTGCATCAAGTAGTCTTTGCCTTCCAATCTCATAAGACCTTTTTCTCGGACTGCAGGCATAGATTTTAATTCGATCAAATCATCGTAATTTACGATTTCTGCTCTGATGAATCCTCTTTGAATATCTGTGTGGATTTTACCAGCTGCTTGTACTGCAGGAGTATTTTTCTTGATAGTCCATGCACGAGTTTCATCTTCACCAGTTGTCAAGAAGCTCATAAGTCCAAGCAAATCGTAACTTTGTGTAATCAAATCATCAATCCCTGATTTTTCAAGTCCAATTGCTTCCAAAAATTCCTTCTTGTCTTCTTCGCTATCCAACGCAGAAATTTCCGATTCAATTTGCGCAGAGATTACAACTACTTTTGCATCTTCTGATTTGGCAAAATCTTTTACTTTTTGAACCATTTCGTTGTTTTCGTAAGCATCTGCTACTTCGTCTTCACTTACATTGCACACGTAAATTATTGGCTTTACACTCAAAAGATTGAAGCTTCTCATAAGTTTCATTTCATCTTCGTCCAAATCCAAGATTCTAATTGATTTTCCTTCTGATAAAACGTCGTAGATTTTTTCAAGAAGATCCACTTCTTCCTTCAAATCCTTATTACCTTTCAAAGCTTTTCTGGATTTTTCTAATCTTCTTTCAACCATTTCCAAATCAGACAAAATAAGTTCGTAGTTGATGGTGTCGATATCTCTAAGTGGATCCACTGAACCATCAACGTGAACTATGTTTTCGTCTTCAAAACATCTTAGAACTTCAACAATAGCATCGGATTCTCTAATGTTTTCCAAAAATTTATTTCCTAAACCTTCTCCCTTACTTGCGCCTTTTACAAGACCTGCAATGTCGTAAAATTCGATAGTTGCTGGAATAACTTTCTTGGAATTAAAAAGTTCTGCTAATTTATACACTCTTTCATCAGGAACATTTACAAGTCCGATGTTAGGATCTATCGTACAGAATGGATAATTCGCCATTTCTGCACCTGCTTTTGTTATCGCATTAAAAAGTGTGGACTTTCCTACATTTGGAAGCCCCACAATACCTAATTTCATATCATTCACTCCTTTTAACTAACTCAAATTTTACCATATACCATATTTTTTGTAAATTATACGCATTTAAAAAGAGCCCTTTTTCAGAGCTCTAATTTAAAAATTATTTAGTTTGGCATTTTTGATAATCTTTGGATAGTTTTTGTAGGAATAGTTCATGTCTACTCCGCCTTCTCCAGTATCTGGAACGCCTTTTATTTTTGATTTATTTGTGAATTGCCACATTCCATAATCTGGTGTGAAACAGTTAGGACTTGTAACGTGCCAATGTGCAATCCAAATATCGTAATCTTTCAATCTATTTTTTTCGAATTGGTTGTTAATCCAATATCCTGAGCTGTACAATCCTGTGTAGTATCCATTCTTTTCAAGAATACTCATAAAGGCAATCGCCATATCTGTTTTTGTTTTTGTTGGAATTCTACGTTGTGAAGGATCTTCGAAGTCCAAATATACTGGGTATTCGAATTGTTTTTTGCCCAATATTTTCAAGTATCTTACAGCTTCTTCCTTAGCTTCTTCAACATTTACAGCGTATGAATACCAATATGCTCCAACGTTTAATCCAGCTGCTTTTGCATTTCTGTAGTTTTGTTGGAATTTTGGATCTTCACCACTGTATCCGGAACCTGCTTTTAATATTACAAAATCCATTCCGTTTTGCTTAGCTAATTTCATATTTACATTGCGGTTGAATTTTGAAATGTCTGCTCCTTGTTGAAATACTAATCTGTATTTGTTAGGATTAAACATTCCAAAATCATCAATTTTTGCATATCCTTTAAATCCATTTATATCCAATTGCATCCATCCATTATTTAAAATATTTATAACTTGCATAACTGTTGAAGTGTTGATATCTCTTACAGATTTTGCAGAACTATTTGCAGCATTGTAAAGTTTTGTTGAGTGTTTTGCAACCACGAAATCGTGCAAACCTATCGCTTTATCTTCTTCGATAATATCTGATTGATCTTTTACAACTGGTGGCTTTGGTTGTGGTTTTGCTTGTGGTTTTTTAACTGGCTTTGCTAATACATTTTTTACTGTGCCATAAACATTATTGTCTATAGTTCTATATCCACCAACAATATATACATCCTTGATCGACTTTTTGAAGTTATTCAAGAATGCTATGACACTTGTGTCTAGTTTACTTCTTGAACTCAATAAAATCGGTGCATTTAATTTTTGAGCCAATGGACTTATAGCAAGTGCATCTGCAAAATCTTCACCACTTGCGATGAACACTTTGTCCTTGTTCATAGAATTAGCCACTTTTACAGATCCATCGTATCTGTTTCTGCCACTAATTCTACTAACATTTTTGCCAGTGACTGATTGAATATATCTAACTGTAGCTGATGAGATGGATTGTCCTCCACCAACAACTGTCACTTTTCCTATACTAGATTTATTTCTAAGTAAATAATCTCTTGTTTGTCTGGACAAAGTTTTTCCAGAACTCAACAAAATCTTAGCGTTATTTGAATAAGCGTAAGAAGATGCGTAAAGTGGGTCACTGAAGTTTTCTCCACTTGCAATAACTACGTTCTTTTTCTTGCTCATAGCTGCAACCTTTGCGCTAGTTTCGTATCTATCTCTTCCGGCAATTCTAGTAACTTTATTTGAGTATTTCTTTAATATGTTTTCAATTCCAGAACTAATTGATTGCTGACCACCAAGAAGATATACTTCTACAGGATTAAGCCTTTGAATTTCATTTCTTGTAGCTGTTGGAAGAGAATCTTTTTCTGTGTACAAAATAGAATATTTTCCATCAGACAAAGTCGTTGCACTCAATGCATCGGCGTATTTTTGTGCATTAACAACAATAACCTTCTTAGCATTAGTGAATTGTTCTCTTGAAATTTGTGCAGCAGATTCGTATCTGTTTTGACCTGCAATTCTAGAAGGAATGATTTGTCCAGCAGAATTTAATGCTTTTACTTCTTCATCTTGCGCTTTTTTATCATCAGCTTCTTCAGAAACTTGTTCTTCTGAATTTTCCTTTGATACAGATTTCTCAGGTTTAATAGGCGAATCTTCTAAGACTTCTTCTGTATCTTTTATATCTGATTTTTCAGATACAACTTCTTTTTCAGTCTCTTCTTCATCTTTTGTAGACTCTGAAGCTTCTTTTTTTTCTGATTTTTCCTTAATATCTTTATTTGAATCTGTTGATTTTAAATCTTCATGATTCAAATCACCATTTTCCTTTTTTTCATTTTGTAAGTTGTCTACGTTAGCGTATCCCAATTTAGCTTTCTTAGTCAACTTACTTTGATTATGTGTGCTAATTGATGTATATTTGGCACTAAGCTCGTTTTCTACATCTTTCTTATCATTTTCTGTTTGAGCCATAGATCCTGTTGAGATCATTAATGACACAGACAGTGCGACAAACGATACCTTAGCAATATCTTTTAAGTTCTTCATAGATACAACCTCCTAATATACATACATAATAACATAAAAAGTTACAAAATGGTATCAATTTTGATAATTGTTGACATTCAAAACGAATTAATAAAATTTCTTAACAATTTAATAGGATTTAAACAAAAAAATCCCCTGAGTAAAATTTACCCAGAGGAAAAATTCTTAGTCTAATTCAGCAATTGCTTCTATTTCGATTATTGCTCCTTTTGGAAGAGCTGCAACTTGAACTGCACTTCTTGCCGGCTTATGATCTCCGAAAAATTCTGCATAAACTTCGTTCATATCAGAAAATTGTGATAAATCTTGCATGAACACGCCAACTCTTGCGATGTTTTCAACTTTGCCGCCTTCAGTTTCGATAATATGTAAAATATTATCTAATGATGCTTTTGTAGCTTTTTTTATATCAGTTTGTAACTCTCCATCAACGATTGGAAGTTGTCCTGATACATAAATTGTTTTGTTAGCAGATGTTGCTTGTGAATATGGTCCAATTGCAGCAGGTGCTTTGTCTGAATGTAAAAATTTCATACTGTCCTCCTAATTCCACAATCTTTCTATGTCGTAGAAAGAACGTGCTTCTTCTGTAAATACATGTACTATAATATCATTAAGATCTAGCAAAATCCAGTTACCTTCGCTGTAACCTTCTTTTCCTAAAATCTCAAAACCATTTTCGTCGCACACTTTTTCCACTTCATCAATAATAGATTGAGCGTGGTTAGGTGCATTGGCAGTTGCAATCACAAAATAATCTGCAACAGCTGAATCTAACTTCAAAGTTACAATGTCTTTTCCAATCTTATCGTCTATTGCTTTTTGAACTAACTCTAATTCAGTCATCTATACTCCCTTCAATAAATAATTTCTGACATTAACACTAGTGATAGATATTTCCCTCTCACCTTCTATAAGATATTTTATCGTATCATCTAGTGATTTGACAATTGCTTTATTCAAATTTATTTTGGATAATCTTCTGATTTCATCAACGCCATCATAATCTCTCTTATCTTCGGTCTTATCAGCCAAGTAAATTATTTTTTCGAAATCAGTCATATTAATTCTTCCAGTTGTGTGAAATTCTATCGCATCCAAAATTTCTTCGTCATTTACGCCGTATTCTTTGCTAGCGACAATTCTACCCAAATAGCAGTGCAATAACTTAGGATTTTCCATATCAGAATTTTTCCCTCTCAAATCTCTAAGCTCTTCAAATTCTTTCTTGTACTTATCCAAATACATTTCTTCGTTGTTTTTTGCACAGTCGTGAAGAAGCGCCGCTAATTCTATTTTTGCATAGTCTTGATTGTAAAGCTTTGCTAATTCAATAGCTTTGTCCCTCACTCTCAAAACGTGTTCGTATCTTGTTTTTTTGAGCATTTTACTCAAATTATTTTCTATTTCTTTAACTTTCATATAATTTGTTTCTCACAATATATTCAAAAACTTGATTTGGCACGAAATACCTAAAATCCTGATTTGTTTGAGCTTTCTCTCTGATTTTTGTAGAAGAAATATCTATAAAACTTGTGGGAATTTTCTCCACAAAATATCCCTTTGATTTTAAATCATCGATTTTTATATCTAGTTTGGACATCTCTTCTTGTCTTCTAATACAAGACAAAATCTTAGTATTTTTCAAAAAATCTTCTGCATTCTCCCAAGTTTCCACACTCATCAGCGAATCTTCGCCCATTATGAAATAAAAATCATGATCGTAATTTTCTCTCAAATATTTCATAGTTTCCCATGAATATGTCACGCCTTTTTTGTTGATTTCATAATCACATACATTAAACTTCTTGTTATCTTGTGTGGCAATCTTCACCATTTCAAATCTTTTTTGTTTGTCTGTGACATTTTTATCTTGCTTAAAATTCGGATTACCAGTAGGAATAAACCACACTTCATCCAAATTTTTGTAATTAATAGCTTCCATAGCTAATATCAAATGTCCTATATGAATGGGATCAAAAGTCCCACCCATTATTCCGACTTTAATCATCTAAATCTATTACCTTGTTTTCAGATTCTCTGTAAATTGTTAGAATATTTCCCATATATCTTACAAATTCACAGTCAAGTTTTGTCAATATTTCGTCTATCAACATATCTCTATCGTCCAAATTATTGTTGAGAATTTTAATCTTCATGACTTCTCTCTTGTTCAAAGTATCATCGATTTGTTTCAAAGTATTTTCTGAAATTCCACCTTTGCCAATATTTACAAGTGGTTTGTAACCATGAGAAATCTTTTTTAATTTTGCTCTTTGTTTTGGTGTTATCATTTTATCTCCTATTCATAAAAATCAAATTCCACATCACCGATAATTACATTATCTCCATCTTGAATTCCAAGATCTTTTAATTGTTCTATAATTCCCTTGTCTTCCAAAACTTTTTGCAAGTGATTTACTGATTCGTACACTTCAAAGTTTGTTCTGTAAATTAAGTTTTCAATCAACGGACCTTCGACAATGTAGTTTTCGTTTTCTTTTCTAACTTTGAAATCAGGTTCTTTTTCCTCTTCAAAGTAAACATATTGTTCATCCAATGTAGAATAATCATCTTCTATGCTATCCAAAGTATCTGCAATCAAATACATAAGTTTGTCCACATTCTCAGTTGTAGCAGCACTTATTTCTACGATTTCATCAACTTTGTCAGAATATTTTTCTCTGAATTCTTTTATATTATCTTCTGCCCCTAGGTCAGTTTTATTCAAAACCACGAGCATTTTTTTATCATTCAATTTGATATTGTATGAAGCCAATTCGCTATTGATAAGTTCAAAATCTTCGATTGGATTTCTACCTTCGCTACCAGAAATATCCAACACATGAACTAAAATTTTAGTTCTTTCGATGTGCTTTAAGAAATCATGACCAAGTCCCAATCCTTCACTTGCTCCTTCGATTAATCCAGGAATATCTGCAAGTACGAAACTTTTTTCTCCGACTTTGCACACTCCAAGATTTGGCTCAAGTGTTGTGAAGTGATAATTCGCAATTTTAGGTCTTGCGTTTGACATTATCGACAAAAGTGTAGATTTCCCAACATTAGGAAGCCCAATTAATCCAACATCCGCTAAAAGTTTCAATTCTAACTTAATTGTTTTTTCTTCACCTTTTGTTCCAGGCTCTGCAAATCTTGGCGCTTGTCTTATAGATGATTTAAAATGAACATTTCCCTTTCCGCCTTTGCCGCCTTTGCAAATTACAAATTCTTCCTTATCGTGTTTTACATCGTAGATAACCGTATCTGTATCGTAATCTTTAACCAAAGTCCCAACTGGAACTTTAAGAATTAAATCTTCACCTTTTTTTCCAAATTGTTTTTTGTTTCTGCCGTCGCCGCCATTTTCAGCTTTGTAAATGGATTTGTAACTGTAATCCATCAAAGTTTTAATGTCTTTATCTCCGACAATTATAATACTACCGCCATCTCCGCCGTCGCCACCTGCAGGGCCTCCTGATGGTTCGTATTTTTCTCTTCTAAATGCAACAGAACCGTCTCCACCTTTTCCAGCTTTTAGTTCTATCTTCGCTACATCTATAAACATTTTTCACCTCTTTACTAATGCTCACTATACTTGTAAGTTTACATTATTTCCCACTAAAAAAGCAACACCTTACGATTATAAAAAGGAAATCCAATTTATAATCATAACAAAGGTGTTGCTAAAAAATTAAGCTTCTTTTGGATATACAGAAACTTGCTTTCTGTTTTTACCAATTCTTTCGAACTTAACTACTCCGTCAATTTTAGTGAAAAGTGTATCGTCTCCACCCTTTCCAACGTTGTTGCCTGGATGTATTTTTGTTCCTCTTTGTCTAACTAATATGTTACCAGCTAGAACGTATTGGCCGTCACCTTTTTTAGTTCCTAATCTTTTGGATTCGGAATCACGACCGTTCTTAGTAGAACTTACTCCCTTTTTACTAGAGAATAATTGTAAATCTAATTTTATCATCATTACACCTCCCGATAGTTAATTTTCAAGTGTTTTATATTTTCGTTTCGTATTGATTCCAGAGCGAATACCAATGATTTCATCAAAATATCCACCTGAATCATTTCAGTCTCATTTAGTAAGTCATAGTTTATTTCGAAGAAAGCATCTCCGCTTTCAAAATGAAATTTCAACTTATCAGAGTCAAGCTTAAGTATTTCAGTAAATGTGTTAACAGTATTAATCAGATAAACACTGATAGCGCTACAGACCACATCATTTCCATAGGATCCATGATCAGCATGACCAGTTGATTTGACTTTTACAAATTTTTCGTCTTTTCTAAAAATATCGACAGTTACCATTAAGCATCAATTTTTTCGATTTTAACTAATGTATATGGTTGTCTGTGACCTTTTTTCTTTCTGTAGTTTTTCTTAGCTTTGAACTTGAAAATAACAATTTTCTTGTCTTTCTTTTGATCCAAAACTTCAGCTGAAACCTTAGCTCCTTCTACTACAGGGCTTCCAACTTTAACATCGTCTCCAGCTACCATTAATACTTGATCAAATTCGATTTTATCGCCTGCTTCAGCTTCGATTTTTTCAACTTTAATGACATCTCCTTCAGAAACTTTGTATTGTTTTCCACCAGTTTTAATAATTGCGAACATTTAGTGCACCTCCTCATTTTTAAGACTCGCCAAATCTAGGTACTTTTGAAGTTTGAAAACCCGATTCGAGCGGTTACACACCAAATAATTGTACAGTAATTTCATTTATTTGTCAAGTTTTACTGTGAATTCTAATAGATTTAAATTGCTAAATCCATGAAAATTTATATTCGGTTCACAAAATTCATTTTCAATAAAATCTGATAACTTTTTGTTGTCACCTTCTCTGACACAATCCACAATAACCATTCCCACCATTTTCTTCAAATAAATCATCTGATGGAATTTCTTCAAAGCTTTTGTGTTTAGTTCGTGAAAATAATCCTCACTCATTATCATTTGAGAAGAATTCACATCCACAACCCACATCGCCTCAGTTTTCTGGATGACAATTTCTGCGTTATTGTCCAGTTTTATTATTTCTGAATTTTTATCTATTATATCACGACTTATCAAATTATCATAGGTATAATCGTAATTTTCATCAAATTTTACATTTAAAATCCCCTTGTACTGTCTGTAAACTATTCTGTCATTAGTTATCAAATAATCCACATCTTCTTCTTGAATTATTTTATCCACTGGATTTTTCTTGTACAAAAGTTTTGGAATCGGAAGGAATTTCTTCTCTGTTTCAATGTAACGTAATTTATTTACAATAAAATTCATTTCTTTTTCTTGTTGTGACTTTTCTTGTTTGAAGAAATCTTCTCCTACAATTCCTGTGAATGTGTATTTTTGCTTGAATTTATCGATATCTTTGTATTTTTGTTTTCCTTCAAATGTTAATTTGTCGCCGTTTGTGTATTTCAAATTTTCTGTTTTAATCGTAATTTTCGTTGTGAATTTGGGGTATTTGTCACCAATTGATTCTTTCGTCATCTGAACTATTATTTCATCAGATGGTTTCAAGTTTTTGGTGAACTTTGTATTATTCAGAAATCCTGTTTTCTTTTTGTCGTATTCTATAAAAAACGCGTCGAGTTTTTTATCGTATTTTGTGATTTTGGCTACGTAGATGTTACCAAGTTCACTGTCGTAATCTCCCAATAATTTAAGCTCATCATCATAATATCCCCAAGTGTTTTTGTCTATGAATAGATATTTCATCTTTTGAAAATCCTATCGAAAAATCCGATTTTCGCTTCTTTGTCTTGTTTGTAATTTTGGATAATTTCAGTTAGTTTTTCATCGACATTTTCAGAATAGGAATTAATTTTCTTCTCGTATTCTTTTGTGAACTCTAATTTTCCAATGTATTTGTAATCAGATTTCCTTTTGGATGATGAATCCGTAATTTGAAATAATTTTTTTGCGTGAGATTTTTCTTCATTTCCCCACATTATTTCTTCATCAAATTCTATTCCAATATCTTCAGTGAATATTACAATGTCAAACTCACTTAATTTATCCAATAAATTTTGGTAATCATCAATTGTAGCAGAATATTTGTCGGGTTTTATGGTTGAAGGTATAACATATCTATCTTCTGTGATTTTGACCATGGATTTCTTGTAATCAACCACATTACTCAACACATCCAATGTGTCATAAACGCAGTAATCCTCCACCCCTAATGCGTATTCTATTTCTCTTGAATTTTCTGAATTTACTATTAAAATTTTTCCGTCTAATAAATTACAAAGGCTTTGTATCAACAAAGCCTTTTTTTGTAATTGTGAATTAACGAGTACTGTTTTCATACATATCATTCTCACTCTCAGTATTTTCTTGTTTTTCGTCTTTTTCTTTTTTTAATTTCAACGCTTCTGCCATTATATCTCTTGTCATTGGTCCATTATTCGTGCTCGTTCCACCTTGCATAATAACTGTTGCCACTGCAACTTTAGGATTTTCAACTGGAGCAAATCCAATCATCCATGCATGGTTGTCATATGTCTCTCCAGTTACTGGATTAACCCCAACTTGGGCTGTTCCTGTCTTCACTCCCGCAGAAACTGGGAAGTTTTTAAAAGTATTTTTTTCGTAGCCTTCAGTCGTAGCCAAGTGAAGTCCTTTTCTGATATATTCCAAATTTTCGTAATTTTTCAATTTGATTTTTTCGCTTTTCTTTTCGTTTTTAAATAGCGATGTGGAATTGTCATTGGATTTTACTTCATTTACAAGCGATAATTTGTTCAAGTATCCATTATTTGCAAATGCAGACATATATCTTGCCATTTGAAGTGGCGTGTATGCGTTCTGTCCTTGACCGATAACTACGTTCAACATATCACCGATATTCCACTTTGATTGGCTCAAATAATCGAATTTGATTTTATCGGCGAACGAATTTCTCTCTCCGTCTAGTTTCTTTTCTGCATCAAATCCCAAACTATTCAATGTATTTATAATATTGCTTCTCGTTTGAAGATTTTTATCATCTGCTAATAGCACTATTTTATCGATTTTTGATTTCATTTCCTTTGGAGTAAATACTTCTCCTTCTTTTATATATTTTTCCGCATTTTTTTCCAAAAATCTTCTGAATATTGCTTTGAAGTTATTTTCTTTTATTTGTGGGTCTGGAACTGTTCCAGAATTTTCTGCTGGAATATTGATATCTATTCCAGTTTTACTACCTAGGCCAAGTTTTCTTGCAGTAGACACCAATTCATCAACACTCAATTGATATCCCAAATCTCTGGAACGTCTTTGATCTTTTCCAAGTGCTAGAGAATAATAATAGTAGTTACAACTGTCTCTTAGTGCTTTCATCACATTGTCGCTACCGTGAGTTCCTTTGTGTTCATTCCATATCCAACAACCGAATATAGAACCGCCGACATCTACGTATCCTCCGCATTTTATTTCATGATAAGGATCAAATCCACCCTCTAATGCTGCAAGAGAAGTATTAAGTTTGAAAATAGAACCTGGTTGCATCGCAGCTTGCATTGGAATGTTATACAGAGGTCGTGGGGATATTGGATCTTTCGGATCTTCTGCTTGTAAACTTTCCCAATCAGTTTGTGAAATCCCAGTTGAAAACAAATTTGGATTATAAGATGGGAATGAAGCCATCGCAAGTATTTCTCCAGTTTCAACATCTACTGCAACTGCTGCACCACTTTTTGCGTTCTTATATCCAGCTAAAGTTTTGTCTCCCCATTCGGATACATAAGTTCCTCCAGAGCTTACGGCTTTTATAGATTTTTTCAAAGATTCTTCGGCAACTCTTTGAACATTAGTGTCAATACTCAAATACACATTGTCGCCAGGAATTGCTTTTTTCTCAGACAAAGTTTCAGTTCTATTTCCTTTGCTGTCGACCATAACCCTCAAAGATCCGTCTTGTCCTTTTAATGCATCTTCCTTGCTTTCTTCAATTCCAGTTTTACCAATCAAAGCATCCTTGCTGTAGCCTTTTTGTTTTACGTATTCTTCAATTTCTTTCTCAGTAGAAATCTTTCCGATATATCCCAACACGTGACTTAGTTCTTCACCATTAGGATAATATCTAACTGACCTTGTCGCTACCTCTATTCCTTGGTTTTTTCCAAATCTTTCCTCGATGCTACTCACGGATTCTTCCGTTAAATTGTAGCTTAGAGCGATTGGCTCATAACCTTTTTGTCCTTTATTTTTTAATTGATTGTAAATACTTACGATGTTGTAGGCATCGTATTTTGAATATTTTTCGCATTTATTTTTCTTCAAAATTTCTTCATACAAAAGCTTAACATCAGAATTTATTTCCTTGTCGTAACTCTTGTAGAAATCTTCCATATTTTTTTCGTAAATGTACTTCCAATCATTAACACTAATCGAAGGATTGATGTTGTTTTCAGTGTTTACCGATTGAGCAATAAGTTTGATTTCGTCATCTGTTATGAATTTGAACGATAAATTATTCGAATTCAATAAATCTGCAACGTGTTTGTATGGATCTGTAGACTTTTTACTTTCTGTGACAAACTTAGCCTTAACTTTTGGATTTTGCTTGTCTTTCTCATCCAAGCTAAACTCTACATTTGTTTGTATTCCATTTTTTTTGAGTAAGTTTAGGGCTTTTTCCAACACAACAGTTTTCTTGTCATCTTCTACATCAACTTTTTTCAAAAGCTCAACTATAGTATTGTCTTTTACAATATTTACAAAATCGTCAGCAGCTTCTGTTTTAAAATCAATTTTGTTGGACAACTTCATCATTTCAACTTTTTTCTCCAAAAGTTTTTGGTTGTCTTTTAGTTCCATATCTTTCAGAACGATATTATCTTGAAGATTTTCCTTTTCCAATTCCTTGTAAACCATCGACCTAATGACGCTGTCATTCAAAAGTTTTCTGATAATTGATTTGTCTTTTTGAATTATCGTAGCTATCGCAGAATTAACATCTGAAGTTTCCTTTAATCCGTGTTTTTTTAGTAATTTCACAGTTTCTTTGTCATTTGTATCGAACTTTGTATTATCTTTACGATCCAATTTCAAAGTCAAACCTTTTGAACGAAGTGCATTCAAGCAATAATCCAAGACTGTTTTCTTATAAATTCCTTGATTAGTTTCTTGTGTGTAAGTCTTGTCGATCAGATTTGCCATTATGTTTTTATCCATGACAATTGATGCCACTTTGTCAAGCGGTGATTTATCTTCTTTCAAATAATCGTCCGTATTTCTGTAAGTAAAAGCGTTAAGTGCGATTGGAAAATCTTCGGTATTCATCGAACCATCTTTTTCCAAAATTCTCGATAAATTCAACAATGCATCATTACTATCGTCAAGCTTCATTTGTTTGATTTGATCTTTGTACAAATTAGCAACATAAACATTTTTCGTCGTCGCTAACAATTCTCCGTTTCTATCGTAAATATTTCCCCTAGGAGCAGGGATTTTAACTTCACGAAGTCTATTATTCTTGGCAATATCCCTGTAGTAGTTTCCTTTAATTAATGTCAAATGCATCAATTTCAAAGTAAGTACGGTCATCATTATCGCCAATATCACAATAATTATCGTAAATCTATCGTATTTTTCAAGTTTTTTTAAAAATTTATTGTCAAATTTCTTCATTTTGTACCTCAAATAAACTTAAATTTTGGAAATTTAAATATCTTTTTGAACAATTTGAACAAAACATAATACAATAGAACATTTAAAATCATTTCGATTAAAATCGGTCCTTTTAAATAAGCTTTATTGAATCCATTTCCTGTAATATAGAGTACAAAATAATGAACGAGAGTGTAATACAAAGTCACAAAAAACGTAAGTATCATACCACTTCTTGGATCTTCTTTGTTAATTCCTGCTTCGCTATTTCCAATTAAAAATCCTGATGTAAAATAAATCAACGCTCTTACTCCAATAACTGGACTGAATATCGCATCCTCAATTAGCCCAATTATCATACCGTTTAATGAGCCTGTATACGCACCAAATCCAATGGACAATAACACTACTATCGGTATGGAAATATTCGTGTACACGTTGAATACTGAAATTCTGGAAAGAAGTGTCGCTTGGATTATGATGTCCAACAAAACTATCAAAAATATTTTTAACTTGTTCATCTAATTCACTCCTTGTCCATCAACTATAAGAACGCGGTACATATTGTTAAAGTTGATTTGGGATTTGCATTTAATAATTTTGGTGAAATTATCCTTTGTCTTGATAACTTCTGTTACTTCTCCGATTTTGATATCTCTCGGATACACTCCTCCAAGTCCCGATGTTGTAATAATATCTCCAACTTTTACATCAGCATTAGAATCGTACATGTATCCTTTAAGAATGTCTTGTTCTTTTTCATTCAAAATCCCAACATCTTCACTTTTTGCAAGTCTAAACCCAACGTTGTTTCCGCTATTCATAATAGTGTCCACTTTGCTATGGTTAAGTCCAACCTCCGTTACAACTCCAACTAAACCTTTTTCGATTCCATCATTTGAAGACACAGCCTCTATCACGATGTCACCTTTTTTGATTTTATCCATTGAGCCTTTATCTATACTAAATCTAGTAAAAATATTCCCAGGATCTTTTCCTGTTATGAAAGCTTTTGTTTTTATAGTCCTATCCTTACTCAAAAGTTCGTATTCTTCTTGCAAATATCTCTTGTCACTTATAACTTTGTTCAAATTATCTACGTTTTTTCGTAGTTTTGCGTTTTCTACCGTTAATCTTTGATTATCTTCACGCATTTTTTTAGTTCCAAAAACATAATGAACTGATTCCTTGAATTTGGAGCCTATCACATAAAACACTTTGTTAACAGGAGTAATCACTGTTCCTATCGCGTTTTCTCCAATAGACATGTAGGTTTTATTATTGTTTGATATTGTAATAGTCAATATGAGAAACAAAGTCACCGCAAAGAAGAACACTTTTTTTCTAAGCTTATTATTATATCCAAACTTAGCCAATTATTTGTCTCCCTTCTTTAAGAATTTACCAATACCAATTCCTGTGCAATCCATCGGACTATCCACTTTCAACACTTTGATTCCCAAAACATTTGTGATGTATTCATGAATGTAGTCGATAAGACTCACTCCACCTACAATGTAGATTCCTTCTGCAATAATTTCGTTTGCAATATCCGGTGGAGTTTTCTCCAAAACTTTTCTCAACGCTTCGATGCACATATCTGCTATCGGCACAATCGCAGGAGTAATATCCTTCGCCCTAATCTCAACAGATTTTGGCATCGTGGATATCACATCAGTTCCCCCAACAATCATCGTGTTGTTTTCCCTGTCAGAATTCAATGTCGCAATCTTAAACTTAATCGCTTCTGCTGTTGAAATACCGATGTTAACTCCAAATTTTTTCTTCAAAATTTGTTTTATTTCTTGGTCAATATCTTCTCCACCACTTTTGATGCAGTAGCTTGTAACAATTCCACCCAAACTAATCACAGAAGCTTCGATTGTACCTGCGCCAATATTTAAAATAATGTGTCCCGTTGGTTCATCTACATCGACACCCAATCCTTTAAGAGAAGCTATGTTTTCTTCAACCAATTTTACACTTCTCGCTCCAGAATTTAGCGCCAAATCTTCCACGCTTCTTCTCTCAACATCCGTCAAAGATGCAGACACCGATACACACACTTCTGGTTGAAAAACCGAAAAATTTGGTCTCGCTTTTTTAATAAAATACGAAAGCATGCTAACAGTCGATTCAAAATCAGCTATAACGCCGTTTTCAATCGGACTTATTGCTACGATATTGTCCGGAGTTTTTCCAATCATGCTTTTCGCTTCAGTTCCCACAGCGACAATATCGTAATTATTTATATCTATAGCTACAACGCTAGGTTCGTTGATTATTATTTTCCCATTTTCATCGGAAATAATGGAATTAGAAGTTCCCAAATCAATTCCCAAACCCTCTTGTTGAAATTTAAATAATTTCATTTAAAAATACATTCCTTTCCTCATACTCAGACTATCATTTGAGCTAACGATAATATGATCTAACACTTGTATTCCTACCAAATCCCCCACTTTATCCAATCTTTTTGTAACTTCAATATCCGCATTTGATGGAATAAGAGAACCTGAAGGATGATTATGTACTAAAATAATCGAATTCGCTCCCTTCTTAATAGCAGATTTAAAAACTTCTCTAGGATGAACGATAGATTGATTGATAGTGCCTTTGCTAATAAGCTCTTTGGAAATAATTCTATTTTTAGTATCGAGAAGTAGTGCATAGAAGTTTTCCACATCACAACTTCCAATCTCATTACAAAAAATCTCTGCAACGCTATCTGGATCGTTCAGACTGAAACTATCCATTGCTTTTCTCAAAGCAAGTCTTCTTCCTATTTCAATTCCAGCCAAGATTGATGTAGCCTTTGCCATCCCAATTCCCTTTATCTTCATTAATTCCTCAACGCAAATATCCTTATAATCATTTTCATTAATATAATCAACGACTCTTTTGGAGAGAACTTCTACTCCCTCTTCTTTGATTCCAGTCTTCAATATAATTTGCATCAATTCTTCATCACTCATTGAAGAAATACCATTGATTTTCATTTTTTCTCTGGGTCTTAGGGACTCATTCATTTCCTTAACTCTCATTGTTATCTCCTATTATTAAACAAATAATTTTTTTGCTTAGAAAGTGCATTTGTTAGGTAATTTGAAGTAAGCCCAACAAATACACCTGTAAATATACTCAAAAACACCAAAATTGGCAAATAAACCAAAATTCTAAGATTGTTCAGCATAATTGCACACACCAATACTTGCGATAAGTTGTGAGTAAAAGCTCCGAACAAGCTAACTCCAATCAACGAAAAATATTTTCTCAAATATTTGTTTACCAAATACATCACAACAAGGGAGCTTACAGCTCCTGCCAATGAATAGAAAAAGCTTATAACAGCCCCTGTGATTAGCATTAGTAAAAATGATTTTAAGATTCCTATTACAAGAGAATCTCTAAAACCAAAAACAATTAAGCATGTTAGTATTACAATGTTGCTAAGCCCAAGTTTTGCACCAGGCATTACGATTGGAAGTGGAATCATTGACTCAATCAAGCTTACTACCAATGCAACTGCCGTTAAAATAGGAATATGTAATCTTTTCATCAATAATTCACCACATCAATATCATCTTTGTTTTGCTTGTTAGCCTTAATTTCTACAACTAATTTATTCGGCAAACAAACAATAACATCCCCTGGTTTATCTATCTTTCCTTTTAGCATACACAACTTGTCCGGACAATCGGATTCAGTAATTGCAACACTGTATCCATTAATATGAACAACGTTGTGACCGTATTTATTATCGATTTTATAATCATAATGATCGATTGGAAGTGTAATTTGTTTGATTTCTTTTCCATTCACTTGAATTGAAACGTATTTGTCTTGTGAATTTACATTATTAATATTTAAAATCACAAACAATACAGCTGAAAAACACAACAAAAATCCAATCAAAATTTTATCGTATTTAGTCATTAAATTCTCCTTTAAACTACCTTATAGTTTATCATTTTATCGTGTATCTTTTCAAGATTAAACAAAAATGAAAATTCATTTGCAAATAAAAAAAGAACCTCGAAACTCAAATGCTTCGAAGTTCTTCAATCAAAATTTTTATGATTTTAAATCAAAATTTATTTTAATGAGTTTTTCCACCTGTAACTTTGATGTCTTCATCATTGTCTATTACAGCTTCAATTGCTTTTTCCAATGCTTTTGCAATTGTATCCAAATTCATTGAAGCAGTGTGTGGTTTATCTAAAACTTGTTCTGGTAAAAATGGAATGTGAATAAATCCAGTTCTCATATTAGGATATTCAGTAGCTCTTACATGAGCCATTCCGTATGCAACATGGTTACAGATGAATGTTCCTGCAGTGTTTGACACAGATGCTGGAATGTTTGCTGATTTAATGTTTTCAACTATTGCTTTGATTGGTAGAGTCAACAAATATGCATCAGGGCCATCTTCGGCGATTTTTTCGTCGATTGGTTGGTTTCCTTCGTTATCTTTAATTCTACAATCATCAACATTGATTGCAACTCTTTCTACAGTAATGTCTTCACGTCCACCAGCTTGTCCAACTGATATTACAACATCTGGTTTAACTTCTGCGATTTTTTCTTTCAATTTATCTACACTTTTTCCAATAACTGTAGGAATTTCTATTTTGATTATTTCATTTCCTTTAATTGAATCAGGTAATAACTTAACCGATTCTATTGCAGGGTTAATTTTTTCTCCACCAAATGGATCAAATCCAGAAACTAAAATTTTCATAAATTTACCTCCTAAAATGCTAATATCATTAATAATACAACATGAACAAATACTAGAGCTAAAGCAACAGGAAGTTGTGCTTTAATAACTCCATTTTTATCTTTCATCTCTAAGATTGCAGCTGGAACTATGTTAAAGTTTGCCGCCATTGGTGTAATCAAAGTACCGCAGTATCCAGCAGTCATACCAAGTGATGCTACAACAGCAGGATTTGCACCTTTTGCCATCAATAAAGGAACACCAATTCCTAGAGTAATAACAGTAAATGCAGCGAATGCATTACCCATTATCATCGTAAATACAACCATTCCAACGATATACGCAACAGCAGCTGCAAATACTCCCGCATCGCCTACAATTCCAGCAGCCAAGCTACCTATTAGCTTACCTACCCCAGCAGATGCAAATATAACTCCCAAACCACCTAATAATTGTGGTAGTAATGATGAAGATCCAACTTGCATCAACATTTTTGTAGTGTCTTCTGCAGTTTCTTTTGCTTTTGGCTTTGCGATAATAATCGCAATAATCAAAGCCAATAATGATGAAATAGTAAGAACTTGTGCAGCTGACAATGAGAATATTCCATCAGTGTTTTTCAAAGGAATCTTAAAAGATTTCAATTGCGATAAAAGCATCGCACTAATTCCCATTACTAATGCTGGAATAAAAATCTTGCCTCCAACTTTTTCAGCATTTTTCATTCTTTCTTCTTCTGTTAGTTCTTTAAATTCTGCTGGTTTGATTTGATTTGCAATTGATAATACTCCCAAGAATAAAAGTATAACACCTACAATTATTCCACCAGATTCTACATTTCTTACCAAGAATCCTCCACCAGCAAACAATACTCCAAGTAATATCCAGAAAAGCATTGTACCTATCTTTGCTTCTTTGTTGAATCTTGCACGGATACCAGTCATTATGCAGATAATTCCACATAAGATGTATGCTATCTCATCAAGAACAACCTGATTATCTACAAAAAAATCAAACATTTTTTATATCCTTTCTAAGTTTCATTTCAAAAACAGCACATTGTATAAGTGCAATAATCAACATACTAACCCCTGCAAATATAGACCATTTTGCTATTTCTGCAGTTTCCAATGGAAATCCTGCATCTTTTAATGTAGTTTGCATCAAAAGTACACCAGATGCCAATGGAAATATATTTTGTCCGTAGAAGTTACCGTAGTTTTCAACAGCAGCAGCTAAACCCTTCAACTCGTCAAGTCTTACTTCTGTCAAATCAACTTTCTTTCTTGCAGCACCTTCTGCCATTGGTAAAATCAATGGACGTATAAATTGAACGTGTCCACCAAGTCTTAAAGAAAACGCAGCAGCTATCCATCTAATGAACAAGTAAATCCACAAAACAGAACCTGCACTAGCCATTTTGAATTTGGAAATAAAATCTCTAGCCTTTTCCTTAAGTCCGTATCGTTCCATAATTGCGATAACAGGAAATGAAATCAAGAACAAACTCATCAGTCTATTATTGACAAATCCTTCTCCCATAATTTTCAAAGTGCCCGTTAATCCAAGACCTCCCGCAAGACCTGTAACAAGACCTGCCAAGAGAACTATTCCCAAAACATCTAGTTTTAGTGCGAATCCAACGACAATAATTAATATTCCTATGAAAACTAAATATTCTCCCATATTGCTCTCCTTAATTTTTATTAGCCAAACAAAATTTGACTTCTTAAAATTATACCCAATACTTTTTTATTTTAAACTTTTAATTAATTTTTATTTTCAATTTTGATGTTGTAGTGTCTTTATTTGTTATGTTTTTGATAATTAAACGTAAAAAAACAGACCGTATAAAACGGTCTGTAAAATATTAAGCTTCTTTAGCAGGAGCTTCTTGAGCTTTTGCTTTAGCTTGTTCTTCTTTTATTTTAAGTCCTGGATAAATTGCTTTTGTAGGACATTTGTCTACTGCTTTTTGAACTTGTTCTGGATCTAATCCTTCTGCATTGTTGAAGTGAGCTAAGTTATCTTCAACGCTGAATCCATCTGGACACATCTTAGCACAAATTCCACAAGCAATACATCCAACTTTACAGTATTGTCTTACATCTTTACCTTTATCGTGACTGTTACATCTTACATAAACGTCTTGATCGTAATCTACAAGTTTAATAATATTTCTTGGACAGATTTCAATACATTTTTTACAAGATGTACATTTTTCTTTATCTACTAATGCAATGCCATTTACAATGTGAATCGCATCGAAGTCACACACATCTACACAGCTTCCGCAACCCAAACATCCGTCTGGACAAGTTTTGCTTCCACCTTGAAGATTGTGGTTAACTCTACAATCCATAATACCTTTGTATTTGAATTTTTCAGTAGCGTATTCTGGAGTTCCTTGGCACATTACACATGCAACTTGCTTTGCAGAATCTACTGCATCAGCTCCCATGAATGCTGCTAGTTTGTCGGCAGTTTCTTTTCCACCAACTGGACAAGAATTACAAGGTGCTCCTTTGTTTACGATGGCATCTGCAAGTCCGTCGCAACCTGGAAATCCACAGGCACCACAGTTTGCGCCAGGTAACATTTCTCTTACTTTAAGTACTCTTCTATCAACTTGAACTTCGAATTTTTTAGATGCAAAACCCAAAAGCAATGCAAATAAAATTCCTAGTGCTCCTAAGATTATAAATGGAGTTAAAATTGTCATTTATTACCTCCTATACCAATCCGCCGAATCCGAAGAATGTCATCGCCATTAATCCAATAGTAATAAACGCGATTGGTACACCTTTAAAACTTTCAGGAATATTTTTGTTCAATGCGATTCTTTCTCTGATTGCAGCTAATAAAGTTATCGCTAAAATGAAACCTAGTGAAGCACCGATAGCACTTGCTAATGTTTCAATTAAGTTGTATTTTTCTTTTACGTTTGCTAATGCAACACCCAATACTATACAGTTTGTAGTTATAAGAGGCAAGAACACACCAAGTGCGGAGTACAAGTTTGGACTCATTTTCTTTAATGCCATTTCTACGAATTGTACCAATGTCGCAATAACCAATATGAACACTATCGTTTGTAAGTATTCAATGTGAAATCTTTCTAGTATTTGAATTTGTAGAACGTAAGTAACGACAGATGCTATTGTAATAACGAAGAATACTGCCATACCCATACCAATAGCTGTTTCTGTTTTTGAAGACACACCTATCAATGGGCAAAGTCCTAAGAATTGACCAAATACGTAGTTGTTTACTAATAAGTAAAGAACTATTATTTTAAATATATTTGCTAACATTAGTCTTCACCTCTCATATTGTTCTTCTTTCTTTCTTGTCTTGATAAGAAAGAATTGTAAGTAGCTAACAATATTCCAAGTACCATGAATGCTCCTGGAGCTGCTGACATAATACCAATTGGAGGAATATCTCCTATTACAAGTTTTCCTAAGATTTTTCCTGAGCCTAATAACTCTCTGATGAATGCAACCAAAATGATTACAATACCATATCCCAATCCATTTGAGATACCATCTAACAATGATAAGAATACACCATTTTTAGATGCGAAAGATTCAGCTCTCGCTAAGATTATACAGTTTACTACGATTAGAGGAACGAATGCTCCTAATGAACTGTATAGTGCTGGAACAAATGCTTCAAGCATCATTGAAACTAATGTTACGAATGTTGCAATTACAACGATATATGCCGGAATTCTAACTTTGTCCGGAATAAAATTTCTAAGTAATGATATTACTATGTTTGAACAAATCAAAACGAATGTGAACGCCGCAGTCATACCAATTGCGTTTTCTACTGATGTTGATACACCCAGTACAGAACACAAACCTACCAATTGGATTAAAACTGGGTTGTTCTTAAGAATGCTGCTTTTGAAAACTTTAGCCGCTTTACCTTTTTCCATAATTTCCCTCCTATTTTAATCCCGCATTAGCTTTTTGAGATACGTTCAATGCGTTTTTGGCTGCTGTAGTGGAATAAGTCGCACCACTTAGAGCTTGAATTTCGTTGTCAGCTTGTGGCTTTTTCACAGCTGCTAATTCTTTTTCCATAGATTTTCCAATAACTGAATCTACGAATTCTGGATCTCCAATTCTGCTTCCAATTCCAGGAGTTTCTTGTGATTCAAGAATTGAATATCCTACGATTTTGTTTTCATTGTCTACACCAACTACGAAAACAACATTTCCTGAATATCCACCTACGCCTGTTGCTTTATATACATGACCTACAGGTTTTCCACCTTTGATAGCTTCTTGTATGTCATCTAAGTTTTCGTCTTTTGCTTTTAAATCTTTAATTTTTGCTTCATCAAGTGGTTTAAAAGATTCCGCTTCAGGAAAAGCTACTTTTAAAGATTTTTGATAATTTTCTAGTCTCTTAGCTTCTATTATTGGTTCAGTAACTTGGTTTGCAAATGCAAGTACTACCGCACTAATTGCTGTGATTATAAACAATCTAATAGCTAAATTTATTGAACTTCTCATATTCCTTGTTTACCTCCTCTACCAATTGGTGTTGGAACTGTATATTGATCGATAAATGGTACAGCACAGTTCATGAAGATTATCGCATAAGATACACCTTCTGGAAGGTTACCAAATTGTCTTATGATAGCTGTAAAGAAACCACAACCAATTGCAAATATAATTTGTCCTTTTGGAGTAACTGGACTAGTTGAATAATCTGTAGCCATGTAGAATGCACCCAAGATTAAACCACCAATAAATATGTTCATGCATGCATCTTGAATTCCTACGCCGCAAATAAGTAATGTTACAAATGTTGTTGCGATGTAAACTAATGGAATTCTAAGATTAATTACTCTTCTGTATAATAGATAAGCCACACCGATAAGTAATGCCAACGCACTAACTTCACCGATTGTACCACCCAAGTTTCCTAAAAATGCATCCATAAAGCTAACTGGTTGACCACCTGATAAAACAGTCGCATAAGTTTCTGCATCCACTGCTTTTTGTGTTAATGGAGCAGTGTAGTTACTCATTGCTTGTGCCCAACTTGCCATTATGAAAGCACGTCCTGCTAATGCAGGGTTCATAAAGTTTGATCCAATTCCTCCGAATAATTGTTTTACAATTATAATAGAAAATACCGATCCTATGATAATCATTGGAATTGGTAGTGTAACTGGCACGTTAAATGCCAACAATATACCTGTAACAACAGCTGATAAATCGCTAATTGTAGAAGGTTGTTTCATTATTTTTTGATAACAGTATTCTGATAAAACGCAAGCTGCAACTGCTGCCAATACCAAAACTAAACTTCTCATTCCGAATTCGTAAACACTCACTATCAAAGCAGGAACTAAAGCAATGATAACATCAAGCATAATTCTTTGAATAGATACTGCACTTCTTTGATGAGGAGCAGCTTCTACGATTAAATGAGATAAGTCGTATTCTTTTTGTACAATTTCTTTATTTTCCATAGACTATCCCCTTTTCCTTTGTTGTGCTTTTAATTGAGTCTTTGCGTGTACAATTGCTTCAACTAATGGTCTGTTTGATGGACAAACATAGCTGCAAGTACCACATTCTATACAATCATTCAAATGCATTTTTTCTGCTCCTTCAAAATCACCGTTCAATGATTTTAATTGTAAGAACAATGGCAATAAGCCGATAGGACATACATCCACGCACTTAGCACATTTAATACAAGGTTCTGGAGAAGCAAGAGTTGCATCTTTTTCATTCATAAAAATAATTCCGCCTGTTGTTTTAACAGTTGGAGCATCCAAGTTGTATTGGCAAGCACCCATCATAGGTCCACCAACGACAATCTTATATGGAGTTTCTTTGAATCCGTCACAATAATCCACTAAATCTTTGAACTTAGTACCGATTGGAACGTAAATATTCTTAGGTTCTTTGATAGCTGAACCTGTCATAGTAACTATTCTGTGAGTCAAAGGAATACTGTGAACTACAGCATCGTAAATCGCCATAGCACTTGAAATGTTCAAACCTTGAACTCCTCTTTCGTTTGATCTTTGAGCTTTAGAAATTTTCTTACCAGTAATTGCATTGATAAGTCTTCTTTCGTCCCCTTGTGGGTATTTAGTTTTAACAGCACAAATCGAAATATTTGTTTCATCTTTTGCAGCATTTTTCAAAATTCCGATTGCCTTTTGTTTGTTATCCTCAACCCCTATGTATCCTTTGTCACAATCCATCAATTTCATGATAATTTTCAATCCACCGATTGCTTTTTGAGGATATAATTCCATATTAAGTTGGTCACTAGTTAAATAAGGTTCACATTCTGCCCCATTCAAGATTACTTCTTCGATTTTTACATCTGGTTTTTTCTTCATCTTAATGTGAGTAGGGAATCCTGCTCCACCCAAACCTACTATACCAGCTTCTTTTATTCTTTCTAGGATAACTTCTTTTGATAATTGTGTGAAATCATCATTTGTTTCAGTGTATCCTAATTCGTTTAAACCGTCTGATTCGATTACTACAACTTCACCTTTTTGACCATTTGACAATACCATCTGCTCAATCTTCATAACCTTTCCACTAACTGAACTGTGAACAGGTGCTGAAATAGTCGCTTTAGATTCACCAATTTTTTGGCCCACTTTTACCTCATCTCCTACTTTTACTGTAGGTGTACAAGGCGCACCAATATGTTGATGCAATGGAATATAAACCATTTTAGGTTCAAAATTTGTATCTAAAGGACAATTTTGAGTATAGGATTTATGATCATCCATGTGAAATCCGCCTTTAAAAGTCAGATTTTCTAAACTCATTTTTTCACCCCTTTAATAAAATAAAAAATGGTGCAGAGAAAGAGACTTGAACTCTTACGGGATTACTCCCACTGCCCCCTCAAGACAGCGTGTCTACCATTCCACCACCCCTGCGTGATAAAGACCTTTTCTACAAAGGTCTTTTAATATTTGTTAATAATATTTTTGATTAATTTAATGTAGTTTTTCGCCCAAACTTTGAAATTTTTGTGCATATTTTCTTCTAGCTTAGTATCTTCGTAGAAGATCTTGTAAATATTGTATTGATTTTCAACCTTTACAACATAATATTTCGTCTCAGAAGATGGAATATCGTCTAAAGTTTGACCATCTTTTGAAAAAGATTCGTTAGACAACCACTCTTTTACATTTCCAATTCCGCCGTTATAAGCTGCAATCGCCAAATCGTGATTTTTGAAATGGTGCAACAAATATGACAAATAAGCCGTACCCATTTCAATATTTTTGTCAGGTTTTTTCAAATCTTCCACTGTAAAGTGAGTATTTCTCATATTGTTAATACTTTCAGCAGTATCTGGCATCAATTGCATAAGCCCCAAAGCTCCAGCTTTTGATTTTACACTTGGATCAAAGTTAGATTCAACTTTAATCACACTCATAACCAAAAGTGGATCAACGTTGTATTCTTTTGCGTATGTATTAACCAAATCGACATATTTCACTGGTCTTGTCATAGTTGAATAAGCGCTCACGCCAAATCCAACTAAAAACACAATCACAATAATAGAAATAATCGTGATTAAAAATCTTTTAATAAATTTCATAATTTTTTCCTATCTATTAGTTTGTCAACCGTAAGCATTAGATCAGTTTCAGTCGTGTTGTTTACAATAACTTCGTCAAATTCACTAATTTTTTTCTCATAATCAAGTTGAGAATTAATTCTTGTAACTGCAGTATCGTAATCAAAGTTATTCCTATCCATTATCCTTTGAATTCTGATATTTCTATCAGCTACAACTACCCAATCTTCGTCGACATCGATATATTTGTCAATCAAATTTTTGCTTTCCAAATACATAGAAATTTCTAGAAAAATCAAATCAGATTTTTCCTTCTTAATTCTTTTTACTACTCTTAATATTATATCAGTATGTGTCAATTCTTCAAGTTTTTTTAGTAATGTTTTTGAATTAAATACAATGTTGGAAAGTTTCTTCCTATCGATGTTAGAATTTTCGTCTAAAATTTGTTCGCCAAACTCATCTATAAGCTTGTAATAAAGATCTGTTCCTTGTTCATAGATTTGGTGAGTAATCTCATCCAAATCTATTACAACTAGGCCTTTTTCTTTTATTCTTTTGCACACCGTACTTTTTCCACTGGCGATATTGCCGCAAACTACGATGATTTTTTTATTTTGCATCATACCAATTATCTGCACTGTTAACATCAATCTTCATGTCGACTTTCAAATCAACAGCATGTGTCATAACATCTTTCATAATTTCTAGAACTTTTTCTCTTTCATCTTCTGGACAATCAACAATAAGCTCATCGTGAACTTGCAAGATTAACTTGGCTTTTAGATTTTCTTCATTCAATCTATCGTAGAATTTCACCATTGCTACCTTAATTATATCCGCTGCAGATCCTTGAATTGGCGTGTTAAGTGCCACACGTTCTCCAAAGCTTCTGACATTGTAGTTTTTGGATTTTAATTCAGGAATGTATCTTCTTCTTTTCATAATAGTTTCAACGTATCCTTTTTCCTTACCAATTGCGACAATATCTTCCATGTATTGTTTGATGCCTTTGTACGTATTCAAATAATTTTCGATATATTCCTTGGCTTCTTTTCTAGTTATGTGCAAATCTTTACTCAGAGAATAATCTCCAATTCCGTAAACAATACCGAAGTTTACAGCCTTTGCGTTGGATCTTTGAAGTGATGTTACCTTGTCAAAATCGACTTTGAACACTTCGCTGGCAGTTTTTCTGTGAATGTCTGCTCCATTTTTGAATGCATCAAGCATCACTTCATCGTTTGCCAAATCAGCCAATACCCTTAGCTCTATTTGAGAATAATCCGCATCCAACAGTACACTTCCTTTGCTTGGAACAAATGCTTTTCTGATAAGTCTTCCTTCTTCAGTTCTGATAGGAATGTTTTGCAAATTAGGGTTAGTAGAGCTAATTCTTCCAGTTTGCGCGATAGTTTGTTGGAAAGTCGTGTGGATTTTGCCGTCTTCTTTAATTAAATCAACCATTCCGTCGATATATGTTGTTTTGAGTTTCGCAATAGTTCTGTATCTTAAAATGTAGTCGATGATTTCGTGTCTACCACTTAAAGCCTCCAAAACTTCTTGGTCTGTCGATGGCCCAGTTTTGTTCTTTTTTATTACAGGAAGTTCCAAATCTTCAAACAACACTTCTGCCAATTGCTTTGATGAATTGATGTTGATTTTCTTGCCGATAAGTTCCTCAACACTGTCCTCGATTGATTTTATCTCATCTTCGAAAAGTTCTCCCATCTCAACCAAAGTTTCTTTTTCTACACAAACTCCCGTAAATTCCATGTCACACAACACTTTTATCAAAGGAATTTCAACATCTCTGTAAAGATGCATCATATCCTCTTCTTCGATTTCAGAAATCTTTTCGTACAATTTATTTGTGAACATCATGTATTTTACTACGTAATTGTCGATTTCTTTTTCGTCTGATTCCAAAATAGTCTTCTTGGATCTACCTTTACCAGTAATATCTTCAAGAGACTTGAAATCATAACCAATAATTTTAGGATCTGACCTTTCCATACTATAACTTGTCTTTGAAGGATCGAGCAAATATTCTATAATGACAACATCATCGTAATTGTACGAAATGTCGATACCATAACGCATCAAGTGATAAATACATGGCTTGATATCAAATGACAGCTTGTTGATGTCTTTTGATTCAAATTCTTCCTTAAATGATTTTACAATGTCTACGTTTCTAGTTATATACACCTTATCAGTATAAATCGCAAAAATCTCAGGCTCATTGTCGACATAGTAATCATCGTTAAACAATGCAAAAGTAAACTTTTTATTTTCTTTAATATAAGCTTTAATCTCATCTACATTTTCATCTAAGTTTTCGTATTCAAACTTTACACTAGATTCTTCGTTTGGAAGTTTTTTGATAAAACTATTGAATTCTAGTTTTGTAAGAACTTCAATCAAATGATTCTTATCAGCTTCTTTTATAAAACAATCATCAATTCCAAATCCCATTAAATCTTTTGGAACATCTGTGTTTATCGTTCCAAGTTCTCTACTCAAATAAGCGATTTTTTCTCCATCAATGACTTTTTGCTTAGTTTTCTTGCCGGAAATTTCATCGACATGTTCGTACAATCCCTCAATACTTCCGTATTTTTGAATGTATTTAAGAGCAGTCTTCTCTCCAACTCCATCAATTCCCGGAATATTGTCCGATTTATCTCCCATCAAACCTTTCAAATCAATCATTTGCTTAGGAGTAATTCCGTATTCTTCTTTTAAAGTATCCACATCGTAGATTTTCGTTTCAGTAATTCCTCTTTTTGTAAGAACAACTTTCGTATTATCGTCTATTAGTTGCAGATAATCCTTGTCCCCAGTCAACAAATACACATCGTAGTCTTTTGATGAAGCTTGTTTTGCCAAAGTTCCAGCGATGTCGTCTGCTTCATATCCTTTTAAATCAATGTATGAAACTCCCATTGCTTTTAGCAATTCTTTAAGCATATCGAATTGTGCGATAAGTTCTTCTGGAGTTTCTTGACGATTGCCCTTGTATTCAGAATATTTTTCGTGTCTAAAAGTTGGCTCTTTTCTATCAAAACATACAACCACAAGCTCTGGATCGAGTTTATCCATCACAGAATAATACATATTCATAAAACCAAACACACCATTAGTATGCACTCCGTCTTTTGTAGTCAAATCTCTGATAGCGTAAAAGCCTCTGAATAAAAGCGATGAACCGTCAATAATTAAAGCTTTTTTTGACATTTTATAATCCCTTGTTTTCTTTTTCGATGGCCATTATCTTATCCACTCTTCTTTGGTGACGACCAGCTTCGAATTCATTTTCCAAGAAAGTTTTGATGATAAGTTTCGCAACCTCATCTCCAATTACGCGCGCTCCGATGCAAAGCACATTTGCGTTGTTGTGATTTCTACTCATTTTCGCACTGTATACATCAGACACACATGCTGCTCTTATTCCTTCAAATTTGTTCGCTGCCAAGCTCATTCCAATTCCTGTTCCACAAATCAAAATCCCTAAATCAGAATTTCCTTGTTGGATTTCTTCGCAAACTTTCTTTGCATAATCTGGATAGTCTACTGAATCAGCTGAATTTGTTCCCAAATCCACAACTTCATTTCCCAAACTTTTTATATATTCAACCATTGAATCTTTTAATTCAAATCCACCGTGATCGGCTGCTATTGCTATTTTCATAAAAACCTCCAAATATTTTATTAATTACATTTTATAATATGTTTATGTATTTATCAATTATTTGAAGAATTACACATTTTATGATAAAATATAGTTACAAAAATATGGGGATGTCTTGGTTTCGACAGGGATATTGAAGTTTGAATAGCGAGTCGTTTTCGTCTATAAACGTAAAAAAAGGACAACTAAATATAAACGCTGAAGATAATAACTTCGCATTAGCTGCCTAATAACGGCGGCCGATTCAAAAACTAGAAAATCGTCCTGCGTTTTCTTTTTGAATCTCAACTAATTAGCAGGAACATCTCGTATATTTTCCTTTGGTGTATGAGATTATTTAAGAGGATATATCGATCATAGTTTTGTCAATTAAATTTTGATCGACGAATAAAACTTAATTGACTGCACTCGGAGAAGTTCTTAGGGATATATTTTTGGACAGGAGTTCGAATCTCCTCATCTCCACCACTAAAAAAGGGTAGCCTTACATAGGCTACCTTATTTTATTTGCTTTTTATTATTTCAATTCATTAATTATTACCGTTGAGTTGTCTCCTGCAAACACGTTGTGTTTCAAATTAGTTTGCGTATCAATGTATTCGATGCATTTGTCATCGTAAGTAAAATCAAATTTGCCTGATTTCTTGAAAATTTCTTTTCCTTCTGCGTTGTAAATTATAATCTCTCTTTTGATTCCACCGCTGTACTCACTTTTTACATTTTTCTTAAATCTTTGAAATCCTGCTGATTTGAACACTAATGCACTGCACGACGCCAAAAATATAAGTACAACTACCAAAATAATCCATATTTTTTTCTTCACATTTTTCGTTTTATTTTCTTCTGGCATTTTATTCCCCCTTTTTGATTTTCCAAATTTTTATGAAACGCTTTTCAAATTATAAAAGAACGTTTTAAAATATCGTTGTTATTTGTCGTGCTAAAATACTTTAACACTATATGATTTATTCGTTAAATATTTCGTTTTTTATTTGACTAAACGATTCCAATATTGATATAATATTATTATAGCAGAAACATATAAGTTTTTGTACAAATTACAAAAGGAGTGATTTATTATGGCAAACGGAGTACTTCATATTCCAGGTTTTATTCACTTTGGAGAAGGAGCTTTTTCAAAATTAAGTGAATTAAAAGGTAAGAAAGCAATCATAGTTACAGGCGGTAATTCTATGAAGAAAAACGGTTTCGTAGACAGAGCTTGTGAAGAATTGAAGAAAGCAAACATGGAAGTATGTGTTTTTGATGGCGTTGAAGAAAATCCATCAGTTACAACTGTTGAAGCAGGCGCTAAGAAAATGCAAGAATTCCAACCAGATTGGATTGTAGCATTAGGTGGCGGTTCTGCAATGGACGCTGCAAAATGTATGTGGGCTTTTTATGAACATCCTGAATTAAAATTCGAAGACATTATCGAACCAGGATCACTTCCAGAACTTCGTAAAAAAGCAAAATTTGTAGGAATTCCATCAACTTCTGGTACAGCAAGTGAAATCACAGCATTCTCAGTAATCACTGACACAGAAAAACATATCAAATACCCATTGGTATCTGACCACATCGTTCCAGACATCGCTATAGTAGATCCAGTCCTACCATCTAAGATGCCAAAATCAGTTACAGCAAATACTGGTATGGACGTTGTAGCACACGCAACTGAAGCATTAGTATCTAATATAGCTAACGATTATACTGATGCACTTGCAATTCACGCATTGAAATTGGTATTTGAATATTTGCCAAAAGCTTGTGAAAATCCAGATGACATGGAAGCTCGTGAAAAAATGCATAATGCATCAACAATGGCAGGTATCGCATTCACATCAGCTTCACTTGGTTTAGTTCACTCATTAGCACACAAAATTGGTGGAGAATTTGGAATTACTCACGGACTTGCTAACGCAATTCTACTTCCATACATCACACAATTTAACAGAAAAGCTACTGATAAAGTTGATTGGATTGAAAAAGAATTAAACGTTGAAGATTATCCTATCGCTGTTAGAGAATTAGCTAAAAAAGTTGGCATTCCACCAACATTGAAAGAAGTTGAAGAAAAATTCGGATTTAACAAAGAAAAATTTGACGAAGTATTAGATGAAATGAGCAAGAACGCTTATGAAGATCCATGTACTTTGACAAACCCACGTGAATCAAATCCAGAAATAGTTAAAATGATATTTACTCACGCTTACAACGGTGAAGATATAACAGAATAATATAACTCAAAAAATCCTGCGTAATGCAGGATTTTTTATTGCTTTTATATTTGATTTTCCAAATACTCTACGAATTTTTCAATTTGCTTTTTTACATTTTCGTCTAACTTTTCAATCCACCTTTTAGGAATTGTAGAATATCCATGAATTGATCCACTTATACTCCCAGCAATTGCAGCTATCGTGTCAGAATCTCCCCCGTGATTTACAGCATTTATAATACAATCTTCAATTGAATTTTCCTTAGCCCAATGAATCGCATTATTGAAAGTGTTCACGATATATCCTGATGGTTTCGACAATTGCGTATCTTTTAGTTCATGAGTTTTTCCGTTGATATTATCTCTGATAATTTGTGTGTATTCTTTTAAAATTCTGTCACACATTTCGTTATTGTGAGTGAGTCGTCCTTGTTTTATATTCAAATCTTTAGAAGTTTCATTATCTAGCAGTGCACAAGGAAGTGCTCTCATCAAACTTCCATTTCCAAGCGCTGTATCATCTTCTTCGATAAATATTTCGTACTGAATGTAGTGTTCGATTGCACGTCTACATTGATTGCCAATACCTCTTGGATGAGTATAGTACCACTCCACGAAATTTTTCATAGTATTTTTTTCAAAATTATCACGGTCATTTTCCATCAGAGAATTCATAACACAAATACTCATATCAGTATCATCAGTGCATTCTCCTGGATTCAAATCAAGCCAACCACCTCCGACAATATCTGTAACCTTACCGTATTTTTCAGAGATTTCCTCTTCTGTCATAAATTCCGTCGTAGCACCCATGCTATCGCCTATCGCAAATGCATACAACGCTCCTTTGATTCTATCTTTGTAATCAGAGTTCATTTTTTCATCCCCTTTTGTATATTATATCTCAAACCGATATCTTATTGAATTTATCAACCATAAAAACATTTACATAGTATAAAAATATGATAAAATAATTTTAGAGGTGAAAAAATGAAATTTACAGAATACAAATACACTAGACCTAACTTCGAAGAAGATAAGAAAAAGGTCGAAGATTTTATCAAAAGATTTAACGATTCCACAACTTCTGAAGAACAAATCAAAATCATGGAAGAAATGGACAAATACAAGAAAACATTAAGCACTAATGTCAACCTTGCCTACATTCGTCACACGATCGATACAAATGATGACTTCTACAAAGAAGAACAAGATTTCTTGGATGAATACATGCCACATTATTCAGTGCTTGACACTAAAATGTACGAAGAAATCGACAACTCCAAATTCAAAGACGAATTGGTTAAACATTTCGGACAACATTTATTTGACTTAATAAGCTGTCAATTGATTTTTAATGAAAAGGCTGTTCCTTTTAAGCAAAAAGAAAACCAATTAACTACTAAATACAACAAATTAATAGCATCTGCTCAAATCGAATTTGACAATAAAACATTGACATTGTCACAAATGGCTCCTTACACACAATCAAAAGATCGTGATGAAAGAAAAGCTGCCACAAGAAAAATCTCAGAATTTTTCGCAGAACATGAAAAAGAAATCGACGATATTTACGATGAAATGGTTCACGTTAGAACAGATATGGCTAAAGCTTTGGGATTTGATTCATACATTGAATACCAATACAAATCATTAATGAGAACTGATTATGACAAGAACGATGTTGCAAAATACAGAGAATTTGTCAAAAAATACGTAACACCAGTTTATCTTGAATTGAGAAAGAAACAATCTAAGAGAATTGGCATTGAAGATATGAAAGCTTACGATAACAACGTAATGTTCACAGATGGTAACGCAAAACCTCACGGAAAAAAAGACTTCTTGGTAGATAACGCTAAGAAAATGTACTCAGAATTGTCACCAGAAACTAAAAAATTCTTCGATTTTATGTATGAAAGAGAATTATTCGATTTGGAAAGCAAAAAAGGAAAAGAAGGTGGCGGATATTGTACTACAATTGAAGATTATGAATCTCCATTCATCTTCGCAAACTTCAACGGAACTACTCACGATGTCGAAGTAATGACTCACGAAGCTGGCCACGCATTCCAAGCATACACTTCAATGGACGGAAGAATTTTCGAATACATTTGGCCAACATTTGAAGCATGTGAAATCCACTCAATGAGTATGGAATTTTTGACATGGCCTTGGATGGAATTGTTCTTCGAAGAAGAAACTAACAAATTCAAATTCTCTCACTTAGATGGAGCTATCAGTTTCATTCCTTACGGTGTAACTATCGACCATTTCCAACACTTCGTATACGAAAATCCAGATGCAACAGCTGAAGAAAGAAAAGCAAAATACCACGAAATAGAATTGATGTATCGTCCAAACTTGGATTATGATGATGAATTCTTGGAAAAAGGAACTTGGTGGTACAGACAAGGTCACATCTTCAATAACCCATTCTATTACATTGATTACACATTGGCACAAGTTTGCGCATTCCAATTCTTATTGAAATCAAGAAAGAATCGAGAAGAAGCATTCAAAGATTACCTTGAAATCTGTAAAGTTGGTGGAAGCCAATCATTCTTCGGAATAATGAAAGCTGGTAACATCAAAAACCCAATGAACGATGGAGTTCTTGAAGAAATCCTTCCACAATTATTGGAAATATTAGACGAAATAGAAAAAGAATTATAATTTTGAGAGTGGACTATGTCCACTCTTTTTTTGTATATAAGAATTGTTTTTTTTATAAAACGTTATATAATTAAATTAAATAAAAAGTTTGGAGGCTTTTATGAAACGTAGCAAATTATTTGTAATTTTTTTATGTGCTGTAATGACGTTCTCATTCACAATGTGTAAGAGTAAAACTATGTATTCTTACAATCCGTATTCTGAAAGATACGGCATTGATTCTGATGATGATTTGAAAAAGGCTATGCAGTCCATGAAAGAAAATGAAGATTATCCAATTTACAAGGATGGTCAAGAAGAATCCAAAATCCACAGACAATATCTATTGGATTTGTATGATAAAAATGATTTGTCAGCTATAAAAACCTATATTGATAACAATAAATTAATATTAGGAAAGAATTAGAAAAAGGCGCTCAATTTTTGAGTGCCTTTTAAAATATATCTGATATTACCGATTTTATGCTATCAAATTGTTTGATTTCGAGATCGTATTTTTTTGTTAGTTTCGTGTTTTGTGAGATGTAAACTTTTTTGTATCCCAATCTTTCGATTTCTTTTAATCTGGTTTCTATTTGTGGAACTCTTTTGATTTCTCCTGTCAATCCAACTTCTCCAATGAACACAACATCAGATGGAATTGGTTTGTTCATAAGTGATGATGCAATTGCCATTATTATGGACAAATTCACGGATTGTTCTTGGATTTTGATTCCTCCTGTGGTTTTGATGATGACATTCTTGTCGTACATATTCATTCCAGCGCGTTCTTCCAAGATAGAAATCAACGTATTCAATTGGTCTTTACGAAGGCTATCCCCTATTCTTTGAGGATACGGAGTGAATGATTTGGACACCAATGCTTCAACTTCGACAACCAAAATTCGTGACCCTTCTTTTATTACAGAAAGCGCTGCACCATTTACATCTTTTTTCCTTTTCGTGACGAAATAATCTGACGCATCTGTGATTTCTTTTATTCCATCTTCTTGCATATTAAACAGTCCAATCTCTCCAGTTCGACCGAATCTGTTTTTAGTAGTTGTCAACAATCTCAACGGATCGTCACTTTCACCTTCCAAATAAAGCACAGTATCCACCAAATGTTCAAGCGTTCTAAGCCCTGCCATTTCGTCTGATTTCGTCATATGACCAACCATAATCGCAAGAGTTGGTTTTTCGGGATTTTTGCAAATTTCTACAATTTTATTCGCACACTCTACAGTTTGCACAGGAGAACCTGGACGTGAAGTGTATTCACGAAGCTGGAATGTTTGAATACTATCCAAGAAAATCACATCCGGTTTTATTTTGTGAATAGAATCCAAAGCGTTGTCCATGCTTGTCGTTGAAATCAACCAAATATTTTCCGGGATTTTCTCCATAGTTCTCATCGCACGTTGTTTGATTTGCGATGTGGATTCTTCTCCAGAAATGTAGAGAACTTTTATATTTTTAGAAGCCAAATCATTTGCAAGTTCAAGTAGCAAAGTTGATTTTCCAGCACCTGGTCTTGCAGTTAGAATTGACACGGAATCTCTGACAAGTCCTCCACCAAAAACTCTGTTTAATTCAGTAATCGACGATTGAATTCTCTCTGATGAATCTATCTTTACATCGACCAATTTAACCGCTTTTGAAGATTTGCTTGAGCTTGTTGTTGTAGTATTCGATTTTTCATCTACGATTTCTTGTTCTTGCATAGAACCCCAGCTGTTACAACTGGGGCATTTTCCTATCCACATGGCTTGCTCGTAGCCACAATTTTTGCACACGTATTTTGTTTTCTTTTTCATATTATTGTTTCACAGTCTTTTTGCGTCTTACATATCTTCTAAAGCTAACCTTGTCGTTAACCACAGTTATAGTTGTTTTTCTATTTTTGTCGATATCTCCGTTCAGAATCTTGTCGGCAAGTTCATTTTCAATATCCGTTCTGATAAGTCTTTCAAGAGGTCTTGCTCCGAATTTCTTGTCGTATCCTTTGTCTACAAGATAATCCAAGATTTTTTCGTCATACGAAATTATCAAATCATTCTTCGCCATTCTCTCAACCAATTCATCCATCATTAATCCAGCAATTTCTTTTACATTTTCCTTGTTCAAATTACTAAACACGATAACATCGTCTAATCTATTCATAAATTCTGGCTTGAACATCGACTTCATTGCATTGTTGATAGTTTCTTTGTTTCTGTTGTATTCATCAACTTCAACATCTTCTGCTGTATTAAACCCAATTGCGTTTTTGCTTTCAAGTTCACTTGCGCCAATGTTTGATGTCATTATGATTACAGTATCTTTGAAATTAACAACGCGTCCTTTGGAGTCTGTAAGTCTACCGTCGTCCAAAACTTGCAAAAGCGTGTTGAAAACATCTGGATGCGCCTTTTCGATTTCATCAAACAATATTACAGAATATGGTTTCGTACGCACCATATCAGTTAATTGTCCACCATCATTATGACCAACATATCCTGGAGGAGATCCTATGAGTTTTGATACGGAGTGTTTTTCCATATATTCTGTCATGTCAATTCTAATCATCGCATTTTCATCATTGAACAATTCCTTAGCAAGTTTCTTTGCCAAGTATGTTTTACCAACACCAGTTGGTCCGACAAACACAAATGATCCAATTGGCTTGTTAGGATTTTTGAGTCCGACACGTGCTCTTTTAATTGCATTAGAAATAGAATCAATGGCCTTGTCTTGTCCGATGACAACTTTTTTCAAATTATCAGCCAAGAACAAATATTTTTGTGATTCTGATTCTGTTAGCTTAGACACTGGAACTTTTGCCCAACGTGACACGATATTCGCTATTTCATCGAATCCAATTTCCAATTTGTTTTCGTCTTGGTCTTCTTCTTCCATTTCTGCTTCTACTTCCTTGATGGCATCTCTTTTTTCTGCTGCAAGTAAAAAGTCAGAATTTTGAATAGCTTCTTGTTTCTCTGCTTCTAATTCTTCTAGAATTTTCGCATAATTTTTGCCACCAGTGAAGTTTTTCACTCTAACCATCGATTGAGCTTCATCTATCAAATCTATCGCCTTGTCTGGCAAATATCTGTCGTTCAAATATCTGTGCGATAATTCAACACTCGCTTTGATTGCTTCGTCACTAATTAGAACGTGATGGTGTGATTCGTATTTGTCCTTCAATCCTTCAATAACTTGTATAGAATCCGAAACAGAAGGCTCCTCTACCATGATAGTTTGAAGTCTTCTCTCAAAAGCTTGGTCCTTTTCGATAGTTTTTCTGTATTCATTGATAGTTGTAGCTCCGATTATTTGCAAATCGCCTCTCGCCAACGATGGTTTCAAAATATTTGATGCATCCAACGCACCTTCTGCACCACCTGCGCCCATCAACGAATGAAGTTCATCTATAAATAAAATTTTGTTTTCAGAATTTGACAAAGTATCGATAACTTTTTTGATTCTTTCTTCAAAATCTCCTCTGTATTTTGTTCCAGCCAACAACGCCGCCAAATCCAATGACAAAATCTCCTTGTCCTTGAAAATATCATTAACATCTCCGTTGACAATCTTTACAGCCAAGCCTTCCACGATAGCAGTCTTTCCGACACCAGGATTTCCAATCAACACAGGGTTATTTTTCTTACGTCTAAGAAGAACTTGAATAATCCTTTCGATTTCTTCCTCACGACCGATACAAGGGTCGATCTTTCCTTCTTTTGCCAATTCGTTCAAATTCTTAGTGTACTTTTCAATTTCACTTGGCTTAGAAGAACTAGCTGATGTGTCGTTGACATCTCCTTGTTCTCTCTTCATCTTCATAAAGAAGTATTTGCGAAGTTCCGCTGTCAATTTCATAGTATCCACGCCTGTTTTTTTCATCAAATGATTAGCGTAGTTAGAACTATCCATGCAAAGCGCTGCCATAATGTGTTCTGGAGTAATCGCCCTTTCTCCGTAAGTGTTGGACAATCCCACAGCTTGAGTGATTATTTCTTCAAGTTTCGGGCTAATTCTTTGATTAGTTTCCTTGCTGTCTCCATAACCCAACTCATCTATAATTAAATTTCTAATTTTTTCGTAATTTCCACCGTGTTTTTTCAAATATTGAGACGCCTTGAAATCAAACTTGAACATAGCAAGTAGCACATGCTCCACTCCAAGATCCGCGTGCTTCAAACTAATTGCCTCATACACAGCCTCAGTTCTTAAATTATAAATATCTGATTTTCTCAATTTTTCACCTGTCTTTCCAAAGTATCCTTGATGATTTCGCTTCTCAACACTCCAATGTTTTGATTCAATTTATTGTTTTCGCGAAATTTTTCAAGCCTCAACTTATTTGTCTTATCGTACAAGTCCAGAATATCATCTACATTGAAACCATCGACTATGCCAAAATCGATAGCTATCAGTAAATCTCCAATCCTGTTCATTCCTTCAATTTCATCCAAAACTCTTGAATATTTTAGCATCGACACACTTCTCAAAAGGTCATCCTTAAACTCAGGATTATTTTCGAATAAAATGCGTCTGTTTTCAATTTCCTTTCTAGAAATCGAATCAATCAAAAGCGTCATATCATTAATAATATATTCTGGATCCATCAAATGACCATTAGTCGTAAGCCTGTAAATCGAACTTTTCGTATTAGAATTGAAGGCTTTCTCAAACATATATCCTCTGTATCTTGCAACATCTTGAATATCGTCAATCTTGTTGAAATACTCCAAAGCCTTCAAGTTCATACACACGCTCACATCCATCATACATCCCGAATCGTAGAAATCATCTGACAAATATCCAAAATCAATATCAAAAGCAAAGTTCAATTTATCATTCAATTTTTCTTCAATATTCAGACATTTTTCGTAAATATCTCTCAAATTTTTCCCAAAATCGTAAGCAGTAATGCAAATGTGGTCATTATCTGCCAAAGTAAACACGCATTTTTTATCGCTATTTATGATAACTTCAGGAGACACATCCTCATAATAAGCACTAGAAATATATCCTTGTTTTCTCAGATAATCTCTGTTCGTACTTTTAGTATCCTTAAAAGAATAAACGCTAGACTCCTTCAAATATTCCAGATTATTCAATTCTTTTTTAATATCTGATTTCATATCGTCGCAAGAATCCGTATCTATAACCAACATAAAATTATAGTCCGACAAATTTCTTCTCAACGACACATCAGATTTCATTACAACACTTGAATTATTCATAACATTTTTCCCTGTATTCTTGTAATTTCAATTCCAAATCGTCAATTTTAGTTTGAATATCGTGACACTTTTCAAATTCCTCATTATCCATTGCAATGAAAAGCTCATCAGACAATCTATCCAACTTCTCCAAAATTTCCTTAGCCTTTTCAAAATTCTTAGGGAATTTGCCCCTGTAATATTTTGGATAGCTTTTCGAATTTCTCTTATCCATGATGAAATCCCTGAAATGATCATAGCAATATTTGCAACCAATCGATGAATAATTCTTCAACTCATCAAACGGCATATTGCACACTGGACACACACTTTTATCGTCAACATCTTTCTTTGAAGATTCTTGTACCTTTTCAAAAGGCAAATGCTCCACCACATCAGAAATTTGCTTTGCGATTTCTTCAAAAAGCTCCTTGTTTTTGTTCAATTCTTGATCAGAATCAAACTTAAAATCAGAATTCGAAATAATCTCATTCTTCAAATTATTCATATATTCTTCATAGCAATCATGACACAAATTCACATCACGAGCACCAAATGGTCCCACGATCTTCACTTGAATAAAAGCAGGTTTGCCACAATTATCGCAATTCATATAATCACCTCTATCTCATAAAAGCCAATAACATATTCTTCAATAAATCAGCCCTCAGAATATTCCTATCATTAAAATCCACCTTCGACAAAGTATTATCCTCCAAAGCGTGAACCATAACCAAAGCTTCCCTTTCAGTTATCAATTCCTCATCCAAAAGCATATTAATAATATTATTCGACTTATCCTTTGTAATTCTATCTCCAATAACATTTTCGACAATCTCCTTAATCGGATTACTGTCTTTAATTGTTAATTTTATTATTTTAACATATCCACTTCCACCGCGTCTACTTTCAATATAATAACCCTTGTACGGAGTAAATCTAGTAGTCAGAACGTAATTAATTTGCGATGGAGCACAATTAAACTGATTGGCAAGATCATTTCTTCCGATTTCGATGAAATCATCGTCAGTGTTACTCAACAACTGCTTCAAAAAAGCTTCAATGCTGTTACTAAGCCCTGCCATACTATCACCTCTTTTGACTTTCTCTGACTAATTGCATAAAAAAATTTATCTTTCTTAAATTATACCATCTTTGACCTTTCATATCAACAACAAAATCCTACAACATTTTTAATATTTTCAAAATAAAAAGGAAAGCTATTAAAACTCTCCCATTAAATTATATTCCTACAAAAACCTCTACGATTTTTTCTATTTTTTCGAGAACAATTTGTTTTTTCTTTTCTCTTGCACCTTGTCTACGAGAAGTCGGTGGCAAGATTTTATCCAATCCAGTACCAGCGTAATCAACAAAACCTTTCGCTATTGACTTATTGATAAAATGATATGCTCCTTCTTTTAACTTCTCTTCTTCAACAAGCAATTTCACATTCTTTTCTTTTTCTTTTTTGGCAAACGAATAGAAAGTTTCCAAAATATCATCATTATCCTTCAACTCTGACAATTTTGTTTTATTGATAAAATCCATCACCAAATCTTCCTTAGCTCTCGTTCCCAAACTGGATCTTATAACTCTTCGAACTTCTGCTTTTAAGTTTTCAACATCCTCATGTTCTTTGGATTTTTCCAAAATCAAAGCCAAAATATAATCCAAGTTTATCTCATCAGTTTTCAACAAATCTATTTGGAATTCCACATCCGAGAAATCCACCTGTTGTTCTTCAGAGTCTTTGGAATTTCTTGAATTTACAATATTTTCTCTAATATCAACATACACACTCTTCATGTCTTGCATTAATCTATCAGAAATAATCTTGTCGAAACTTTCAAACTCATCGAAATTTTTGAGAATATTTTCAGACTTCAACAACTCTCCAAAAAGTTGTACAAATTCCTTCTTGTCAGCCTCCAAGAAAATCTCGGTTGGATCTGGGAATTTTGCAACAATTTCACTGCAAATATCCTTGTATCCTCTGGTTACTTTTCCAGTTTCCTCATCTGTAAAACCTTCCATATATTCTTCGTAGCTTTTTTCAAGAATAATATTTACACTGTTTTCATCGCCAAAAGTTTTTATAGCATCTTCTGTCGCCTTTTCCAAATCTCTGAAACACACAATATTTCCAAAAGTTTTAACCTTGTTCAAAATACGATTAGTTCTCGAAAAAGCTTGGATTAATCCATGATATCTTAAATTCTTATCGACAAATAAAGTATTCAAAGTAGGAGCATCAAATCCTGTCAAGAACATCCCCACAACAATTAACAAATCCACTTCTTTTCTTTTAGTCTTATATGATAAATCCTTGTAGTAATTTTGGAATTCATTTCCATCAGTTGAGAAATTTTGTTTAAAATAATCATTGTAATCTGAGATAGCTTTATCCAAGAACTCCTTAGCTGATAAATTCAACGCAGAAACATTGAAATCCTCGTCCTTGATATCACCAATAGCACTTTGCTCCTCATTAGCAGCAAAACTAAAAATAGTCGCCACTCTCAGCTTCTTATCTTCAGACAAATCTTTTTGTTGTCTTTCAAACTCCTCGTAATACAACTTCGCAGCATCAATACTTTGAACAGCAAGCATAGCATTAAAACCGTTAAGCCTTCTATCTTTCAAATCATAAAACTCATTTCTGTGAGTTTTAGTATTGTATACATCCAAAATATATCTAGTGATTTCTGAAATACGTTCTGGATGAAGAAGCATCTTCTTCTCAACCTTTTTAATTTTATCTTCATCAACTTCTTCTTCAGCTGATTTGAACTTAGGAGTAATATTGTTGTAATCCACCTTGAACTTTAACACTTTTCCATCTCTAATAGCATCCGTAATCACATAACTGTGAAGTTGTGCCCCGAAAATCCCCGCAGTAGTACTACCATTAATAGAATTTTCTGCAAAAATAGGAGTACCAGTAAATCCAAATTGGTAGTATTTCTTAAAAGATTTTTTTATATTTTTTTGAGCATCTCCGAATTGTGAACGATGACATTCATCGTAAATAATCACGCAATGCTTATCGTAAATCTCATGATTGGGATTTTTCTTTACAAACTCATTCAATTTTTGAATAGTAGTTACAACAATTCTGTTATCCTTCTTTTCGATAGATTTTTTTAATTCTTTCGTATCTTTGGATCCGTTCACACTATCTGGTTGAAATCTTTGATACTCCTTCATAGTTTGATAATCCAAATCTTTTCTATCAACCACAAAGAATACCTTATCAATAAATTCCAAATCAGTCGCAAGTTTAGCAGCTTTGAAAGAAGTCAAAGTCTTACCAGAACCTGTCGTATGCCAAATAAATCCTCCTGCCTCAGGCCTACCTGCTTTCTTTGCTTCGTAGCTGGATTTTATCTTCCACAAAATCCTTTCAGTAGCAGCAATCTGATACGGTCTCATAATAAGCAAAGTATTATTCACATCGAACACACAGTATTTTGTGATAACCTCAAGCAAAACACGCTTTTCAAAAAAAGTCTTCGTGAAATCTTCCAAATCACAAATAGTTTTGTTCTTAGCATCAGCCCATTCGCAAGTAAACTCGTAATTGTTCTTGTTTTGTGCAGTAGTATTTGCAAAGTATCTAGTATAAGTACCATTTGAAATCACAAAAATTTGAACATACTTGTACAATGAATTATCAGAATTAAAACTCTCCTTGCTGTATCTGTGAATTTGATTGAAAGCCTCATGCAAATTCACCCCCCTCTTCTTCAACTCAATGTGAACAAGCGGAAGACCATTTACCAAAATTGTAACATCATATCTACTTTTCTTCTTACCTTCAGCAGTGATTTGATTAGTAACTTGTAGAAAATTGTTATGAATATTCTTCTTATCGATAATCTTGATATTTTTCACATGCCCATCATCAAATACAAAATCGTAAATATGATTTTCTTGAATCTTTCTAGTCTTCTCAATCAAACCATCATTCGGACAATCCAAGTATTCAACTAAAAGCCTACTCCATTCCTCATCCGAAAACTTAACATCATTCAACCTCTCGATTTGCACTCTCAAATTCTTGTACAAATCCTTGTTCGAACGAGCAATAAGTCTCTCATAACCTTGACTTTCCAAATTCTTAATCAAATTCATCTCAAGTTGACTCTCAGTTTGATAAGATTCAGAGACACACTCCACTTTTTTATAACTAGACAAAATAATACCATTATTCATCTCTGCAATAGTCGACGTATTATAATTTACAAACTTATCAGACATAATCTCCTCCTATCTAGGAAAACTTAATAACCTCTCCCTATAATATTCATATTCCTTCTGTCTTAACTCAATCTCCTTAGGTATTCCTGTTGAAATATCATTAATTAATTCATCAAACTTATCCAAAATGGACACGACATGCTCTTGAACAGCAAAAGGTGGCACCGGGATTTTAAATTCTTTTATTATAGAATCTGAAATTGAAGGATAACTTGTTCCTTTTTCATTAATATTAACAAATTCTAAAAATTTACTAGTCATTATATTATAATAAATCCACTTCGGTAATATCTTTTCCTCATCTGCCCTTAAAACACAAAAACCAGTACTGCACAATTGCCCATCATATTCTTCTTCAACGAAATAATATCTTTTTAGCAATGGTCTTGTAGTCCCAAACAATATATCTTTTTCCTTAATTAACTGCCTTGCTCTACTAGGCGCATTATTTTTATTCACTAAGGTTGTTTCTAAAATTGAATTGTTTTCTCTGTCTATAGATGATAAATCAATATAAGTAAATACTTCTTTATCGTTCCATTTAATATTTTTTGTTTCTTTTAAATAGTCCGATAATTTTCCCATCGTAATTTTAAAGCAATCAATTTGTGCAAGTTCACAAGCTTCTTCAAGCAATTGATAATATCTATTAGATATTACCTTGCTTGCTTGCTTGCTTGCTTGCTTGCTTGCTTGCTTACCACATTTCCGTCAAATGTCAAGAGTTTTTCACGGAAATATTCATATTGTTTTTGCCTTTGTTCAATCTCTTGTGGTAACAATCCTTCAGTATCAGTAAGAAAAGCTTGGAACTTATCCAACACCTCAACAACCTTGTTTTGAATTTCAAGTGGAGGAAGAATCACTTTTATCTTTTTCATTTCTTCAGTAGAAATTTCAATAACTTTAACTCCTCGAGCATATTTAATTTTTTGTTTCAAAAACGAACTACATCCATTAAATAAATGAGATAAATATTTTGGATTTTCTCTATGTTTAAAAATAGCAGTGTGACCTCCTGCCACAACCTGTGAGTTGCCAAGATATGCAACTGTCTTCATAACATCATCTATATTTTCTGATGTTCTAGCAATAACTAAATCTCCTTTATTAACTTTTTTTAGTTTTTCTGCGTCATTCTTACTAACTTTTACAATTGGCTCATTTACAAATACACTATATTTAGTATAGATATGTCCATAATGAATTGCGCCAACTTCTCCATCGCTGGTAAACATAGTCTTTGGCATTCCTGAACCATTTATAAATTTACCTACTTCTCCTAAAGTAGTAAATCTTAACTTATAAGAATTTATTTCAGGATTTTTGCACAATTTATTCAAATAATCCTCACTTAATAGCATATCCCTGTAGTATTCGTATTGTTTAGTCCTATCCTGTAATTCAGCCTGTAATTCAGTAACATAATTTGTGAATTTGTCAAGTATTTCGACGATTTTTTCTTGTGTCTCAAATGACGGGATTGGGATTTTGATATTATTTACAACATTACTCATCAACTTTGGATTGCCAGATCCTCCTTTAACATGTTTTTTCGCTTCAATCTGTAACCAATATACTATAAATTTAACTAATAATTCTTTCTTATCATTTGGTTTAATAATCCCACAAATGTTAGTAACAGAAAATTTTCCATTTCTGTAAAAAACAGTTCCTGCATAGGCTCCATCTGTTGTCCAAGTTGCATACTCACCATCAAAGTCGTATGTTTTTATTTTTCCTATTTCCCCATTATTTCTAGTTTGAGATGAATAAACTGGATACTCCCCAGGATTTTGTTTTAAATACTTCTTAGATATTACTCTTCCTCTTTTTATTTCACAAACGTCCCCTAGTTTTTTCCACTCAACTTTTTCATTTTTTAATAATTCATCTATCTTACTCATCTTCAAGCTCCCTTACTATTTCATTTATAGAAGCTCTAAGCTCATCTATTTTCTTTACGGTCTCATCGATTTGTTTGTTGAGTACTTTGATGTCTATTTTTTCTCTAGTGTCTTCTTTTTCAACGTATGTTGACACTGACAAGTTGTATTCATTTTCTTCTATTTCAGATTTGTCTACATATCTTGAGAAGTATTGTACTTGTTTTCTATCTCTGAATTCATCTACAATTGCATTTATGTTTTTGTCTTCTAAAATATTGTTGTTGGTTTCTTTTTTGAATTCTTTGGTTGCATCTATGAATAGTATTTTGTTTTCTGTTTTATTTTTCGCCATTACCAAAACACATGTCGCAATAGATGTGCCGAAGAATAAATTTTCCGGCAGTTGTATTACGCAGTCGATAAAGTTATTGTCGACCAAGTATTTTCTTATTGTTTTTTCGGCGCCTTTTCTGTAAAATATCCCCGGAAAACAAACTATCGCAGCTCTTCCTTTACTTGAAAGGTATGATAATGAATGCATTATGAATGCGTAATCTGCGTATGATTTTGGAGCAAGCTTTCCTGCTGGTGCAAATCTTTCATCGTTGATTAGTGTAGGATCATTGTCTCCAACCCATTTAATTGAATATGGTGGATTGGATACTATTGCATCGAATGGTTTTTCATCATTGTGCAATGGATTGAGCAACGTGTCTCCTCTTTTTATCGAAAAATTATTGTAATTCACATTGTGCAAGAACATATTCATACGAGCAAGGTTGAAGTTGGTCATGTTGATTTCTTGTCCGAAAAATCCTTCATCAATTATATTTTTTTCAAATTGTTTTTTCATTTGAAGTAATAATGAGCCGCTGCCACATGTCGGATCATATACTTTGTTAATGCTTGTTTTGCCGTCCATTACAAGCCTTGCCAAAAGCTTTGACACTGTTTGTGGAGTGAAGAATTCTCCTCCTGATTTTCCTGCATTACTTGCATAGTTGGATATCAAATATTCGTATGCATCGCCGAATGCGTCGATGTCGTTGTTTTCAAATTTACCGAAATTAATTTTGTCAATTCCAGTTAGTATGTCGCATAATCTTTTGTTCTTCTCAGCTACCGTTGCTCCAAGTTTGTTGCTTGTGGTGTCAACGTCTTCGAATAATCCTTTGATGTCATCTTCTGAAGGATATCCTATTGCGCTTTTTTCGATTGATTTGAATATATTTGCCAAATCTGTGTTCAAATTTTCATTGGTGCGTGCAGTTTTTACGACATTTTGAAATAATTGACTTGGTAGTATGAAAAACCCTTTTTCTTCCACTGTATCTGGTCTGAAATCTATTTCTGCTTCTTCATCTGTTATTTCTGCATAATCGAAGGATTCATCTCCAGCTTCGTGTTCAACTTTGTTGAAAAATTCTGTGATGTTTTCTGAGATAAATCTGTAGAATAAAATTCCCAATATGTATTGTTTGAAGTCCCATCCGTCAACAGCACCTCTGACATCATCTGCAATCGCCCAAATTTTCCTGTGAAGTTCCGTTCTTTGTGCTGACTCGTTATTTTCATTTGATACTACTGCCATTTTCATCTCTCCTATTTATGTTAATTTCTCATTATATTTTTTAAAATTTTACGTAATTTTTCATTTTAATTATATCATATAATTAATTGACTATATTGTGTTTTATATTTCAGATATTAATTGATTTGTATTTTTGATTTTGTTTATATTCTCAGCTTGTTCGTGATAGGCTATTATTATCTATCACTATGATAACCTCTTGTGAATTAGTCCAGCTTATCAGTTATCACTATTTAATTATTCGAGGTTTCATTTTTGAGTATAATCCTTTGTGTTTATCTTAGATAGCGGTGTTTTTCACACAAAAAATTACAGGCAATTTTCATTGCCTGCAATTTATAAAAATGAGATAGATATGATTGCTTATTTCCCCCAAACTTTTTCAGCTATTTTTTTGATTAATTTTAGCTTTTTCCATTGTTGGTCAACTGTTAATATGTTTCCATTTTCGTTAGATGAGAATCCACATTGTGGACTCAGACACAATCTATCAAGAGATATGAATTCAGATGCTTTGCGAATTCTAGCGATGACTTCATCTTCGTCTTCTAGTTCTCCTCTTTTTGATGTGATTAGTCCAAGTACAACTTTTTTATCTCCAGAAACGTATTTTAATGGTTCAAATCCGCCGGATCTTTCGTCATCGTATTCAAGATAGAATGCATCTACGTTTTCTTGTGCAAATAATATTTGTGCGATTTTATCGTAGGCACCACTTGCTGCATATGTTGATTCGTAATTTCCTCTGCAAACGTGCGTTGTTATTGTCAAATCTTTGGGTCTGTCTTCAAGTGCTAAGTTGTTGATTCTCAAATATTTGTTAGCCTCATCATCCAATGAAACTGATTCTCCGTATTTTCTGTTGATATAATCAGAATCTACTAACATTCCCCATGTACAATCGTCAAATTGTATGTTTCGGCATCCTGCTTCATACAAATCCTTGATAACTTGTTTGTAAGCTCTCGCGATATCTTGTTCCAACTTTTCGTAATCTGGATAGATTTGTTTCGTAATTTCTGCATTATCTTCCCTGAATAATTCCACGATTAATTGTGCTGGTGCAGGTATTGTTTGTTTTGCGATTGTATTTTCATCTTCAAATTGTTTTACGAATTTAAAATGTTCTACGAATGGATGATTTTCTCCTGTGATTTTTCCTTCAACTTGTACTGATGTATGGTAAGTTTCCTTGCCATGGAAATAATATCCATGGTCAAGTTCAACTCTTTTGATTCCATTTAGTCCCCAGAAGAAATCCAAATGCCAGCTTTTTCTTCTGAATTCTCCATCAGTTATTACGTGATAGCCCAATTCCTTTTGTTTATCAATTAATTGTTTGATACATTCATCTTCAATTTCTGTTAGTTCTTGTTTTGTGATTATTTCTTTTTCGAAGTCCGATCTTGCCTTTAGTAATTTTTCATCTCTCAAGAAACTTCCTACATAATCGTATCTAAATGGTACGTGTAAACTCATTTTCAATCTCCCCCTAATTATTTCTATTTTGCTGGAATTATTTCTCCATCAAATTTTTCTTCGATATATTTCTTAACTTCGTCTGATTGGAAAGCTTCCAATACTTTCTTGTAAGTTTCGTTATCTTTGTCTGCTTCTCTTGCTGCTATTACATTTGCAAATGGGTTTCCTTCAGCTTTTTCTGTTGCAATTGCATCGTTCTTTGGTGATAGATTTGCTTCTAATGCGTAGTTTGAATTAATTACAGCAATTGCGGCATCTTCGTATGCTCTTGGAATTGTTGCAGCTTCAACTGGTGTGAATTTCAAGTTCTTAGGATTTTCTGCAATATCTTTTTCTGTAGCTTCCAATCCTGCATCTGCTTTTAATTTGATTACATTGTTTTCTTCTAATAATTTTAATGCTCTTGCTCCATTTGTAGCATCATTTGGGATTATAACTTCGTCTCCGTCTTTTAATTCATCAAGTGATTTGTAAGTTTTAGAATAAACTCCCAATGGTTCGATGTGAACTCCACCTAATGATACGATTTTTGTTCCTCTTTCTTTGTTGAAGTTTTCCAAGTAAGGAATGTGTTGGTAGAAGTTCAAGTCAATGTCTTTTTCCTCAAGTGATGTGTTTGGTGTTACATAATCGTCAAATTCTTTGATTTCTAGTTCAATTCCATCTTTTTCTAATATTTCTTTTGCTTTTTCTGCAATTTCTTTGTGAGGTGCTGGAGATACTCCAATTACAACCTTTTTGTTATCTGTGTTTGTTGTTTGTCCGTCTTCTGTTTTGCTTTCTTTTTTAGCACATGATGTTAATACCAATGCTAATGCCAATACTACTAATAAAATTTTCTTTTTCATTTTTACCACTCCTATATGTTTTTTTTGTTTAATTTATTTGAAATTTTTGTACCTGAGATTTGTACAATTTCAACCAAGATTATAATCACAACTACTGCCCACAATAATACTTCTGTGTTAAATCTGTCGTAGCCGTATCTTTTTGCCAAGGCTCCCAAGCCTCCTCCACCGATTGTCCCTGCCATTGCGGAATATCCAATCAATGTTATCATTAAGTTTGTTATTGCCAACACCAATTGTGGCAATGATTCTGGAATCAATACTTTTGTCAATATGTTAAAATTACTTGCCCCCATTGATTTGGACGCTTCAATGATTCCTCTGTCCACATTCAAGAATTCTTGTTCGAATAATCTCGCCAAAAATGGAATTGCACCGACTGTCAATGGAACGATAGATGCTGATGTTCCTATTTTTGTTCCGACGATTAATTTGGATAATGGTAGCAATACTATCATCAATATGATGAATGGAAATGATCTTGTAATGTTAACTATTACATCCAACACCGCGTATAGTTTTGGTTTTGGATTAAGTCCCGATTGTCCAGTTGTATATAAAATAAGTGCCAATGGAAGGCCAAATAATATTGTGAAGAATGTACTTACTAAAATCATGTACAATGTCTCGCCTGTGGCTTCTAATACCAAATTTAGTAAATTATCCATTATTTAACCTCCTCTACTCTAATATCATTTTCCGTCAAAAAGTCTTTTGCTTTTTGAATATTTTCTTTTTCACCGATAAGTTCAACAACTGTGTAACCAACCCCTGTGGATTGAAGTTTGTTGATATTTCCAGATATAATACTAAAATCTATTCCTGAAATTCTCGCTGCTTGTGATAATAATGGTTTGTTGTAGGATTTCTTTGAGTAAGTTAATCTAACGACATCTCCCTTAAAATCGTCAGTTATTATCTCTTCTTCATCCTCTTCTACAAGCTTTCTGATGAAGTTTCTAGTGACATCTGTTTTTGGATTTTTGAATAATTCTTCTACAGAATTTTCTTCGATGATTTTTCCATTTTCCATCACTGCAATCCTGTCACAGATGTCTTTTGCAACTTCCATTTGATGAGTTATCATTATTATCGTGGTTTTGTATTTGTCTACTGATTTTCTCAATATCTCCAAAACTTGTTGCGTGTTTTGTGGGTCAAGTGCGCTTGTAGATTCATCTGACAAAATCACCTTAGGATTTGTGGATAATGCTCTTGCAATCGCAACTCTTTGTTTTTGTCCACCAGATAATTGGCTAGGATAACTTTTTGCTCTGTCTCTAAGTCCAATGAAATCCAATAATTCGTTAACTCTTTTTTCTATTTCATTTTTTGGAATGTTTTGAAGTTTCAACGGATAAGCAATGTTTTCGTAGACATTTTTTTGATTAAACAAATTAAAATGTTGGAAAATCATGCTGATTTCTTTTCTTGCTTCCAATAATTCCTTTTGCTTCAACGATGTTATGTCAACATCATCGATGATGACTTTACCACTTGTCGGTTCTTCCAATCTGTTTAGAAGTCTTACAAGTGTCGATTTGCCAGCTCCTGACAAACCAATTATTCCGTAAATTTCACCCTTATTAACTTTGAAACTTACATCATCAACTGCATTAAATTCTTTTTCACTTGTATTAAAAGTTTTCTTCAAATTTAATACTTCAATCATACTCTCACCTCATTTTTATAATAAAAAAAGCCCTTATGTGACATTCATCACATAAGGGCGAATATATCCGCGTTACCACCTTATTTTTAAATACATATATACATATGTATTTTCTCATTATTCAGTACGTATTCATACCTAGCACAAGATATCGGATGCAACCGGAAAAGTTTAAAAGCAAATGCTGTTCGACTTTTCTAACTCCAAGACCATTTTCAACAACTATTCTTTATCTCATTTCACCAAACTGAGACTCTCTGAAAAAGCATTCATTGTTTACTCTTCTTATCAACGTTAATGTTTATTCATTTAACTTATGGATATATAATACACGCTCAAAAAATATTTGTCAAGCTTTTTTTCAAAAAACTTTTAAAAACTTTTTTATCATTTAATTATAACTACTTAAAGTACGGATTTTTACGCAAATTATCCAGTAATTGTCCGTATGTTGTCCATCCCAATTCTAGGTCAGAATACTTTGCGTAAGGGTTATCTATACTGTAGTGTCCATCACAGAATCCTTTGTTAACCAAAATAGGCTCACGAACTTTTGAATATCCAGTGTATAGTTGGTTTTTGCCGCGTTCTACTTCTGGTAATTTCTCCATAATAAGTTTCGGTCTGTTTTCAAATCCGTAGTCTTTTGCGTTCTTGTGAGAAATCGTAGAATGAGTAAAATCCAAGAAATACATCTTGCCATTTAACCTTGCTCTGTCGATTGAATGGTTGCGATATGGATTGGAATTTTTGTCCAATTCATCGTCAGGCAATGAATCTACCCACCAAATTTCAGAATAAATTCCGCAATTATTTAGCACATCATTGGCAAGTTCACTGAACGAATTACAAGTTCCCTCTTTGTTCAACAACAAATCACAACCAAATGTCGATGAAAGTTGTGGATCGTATCTGTAATCGTCAATCAAAACTTTTGCCAAATTTTTCACTGTTTCAAAATCATCCTTGCCTTTTACTTTTTCTGACAATTCGTTTAGCTTATCGATGTATTTGTAAGTGAATTCCAAGCTATAAGGCTCATCTCTGAAATCTTCGTTCAACACCGATTTTAATTTCATGGAGAAGATTGGTTTACCGATTGAAGAATCTTTTACGAATTTCATATCGCCAACCACTAAATTATCTTCGGCAGTTTTCTTATCGTTCTTATCGTATTCATTCATAAAATTTTCGACTTGCGATTTGTCATTGCCCAAGAATACTATCTCTTCTTTGCCACGTGTTTCGTGCAATTTTTTGATGACTTTGATTAATTTGTCATTCGTATCCACGTATTCATCGTAATTTATCGATGAATCAATTTCGCTTGGCTTTTTGCCATTCAAATCGTCTTTTGGTTGAACTTTTTCTACTGTAGCTTTACATTCTACTTTTTTTTCTTGCTCTTTGTTACAACCTGTAACTCCAAGTACAAGCGCCAAGCTCAACATTACTGATAATAATTTTTTCATAAAAATTATGCACTGCAGCTATCGCAGTCCTCCACTTCTAATGATTTACTTCTAACATAATAGATGGATTTTATTCCTTTTTCCCACGCTCTGATGTAGATATTCAATATTGTTCTCATCGTGTAATCAGTCGTGATATAAATGTTGACCGATTGTCCTTGGTCGATGTGGCGTTGTCTTATACTTGTAGCATCTACAGTTATATTTTGGTCCAATTCGTGGGCATTTTCGTACAACCAGAATGTTTGTGGGCTAAGTCCTGGTGCAACACGTGGGACAATTGTACCCTTCTTTTCTTCAAGGAAATATCTGCTCATTACAGGGTCTACTGCTGCAGTAGTTCCTGCGATTATGGAAGTTGAACCAGTTGGTGCCACTGCCATCAGGTATCCATTTCTAATTCCGTTTTTCTTAATATTATGGTATAATTCGTTCCATTTTTCAGAATTGTAATCTCTTAATTTGAAATACTCGCCATTTTCCCAATCAGAACCTTCAAAATATTCGTAGGATCCTTTTTCCTTGGCGATTTTATTACTTGCCTTGATAGCGTAGTAGTTGATTTTTTCGTACAATTTATCTGCAAATTCCAAATGTTTTTCAACATCCGAATACATAATATTGTTTTTTACTAAGCAGTGATGATATCCACTTGTTCCAAGTCCGATTGGACGGTATTTCTTGTTAGTGTACTTTGCGTATTCCAATGGATAAAAGTTCAAATCAATAACATTATCAAGTCCTCTAACTGCTGTTTCCACAACTTCTTCTAATTCTTCATCATTGTTCACATCGATATTTCCCAAAACAAGAGAAGCCAAGTTGCACACAACAAAATCTCCTGGTTTTGTTTTTGTAACGATAATATCGTCTCCGTCTTCTGTTTCTATAGTTTCACTAATAGAATGAATTTCGCTCATATTTTGCATAATTTCTGTACACAAATTAGAAGAATAAATCATTCCCTTGTGTTTATTTGGATTCATTCTATTTACAGTATCACGGTTGAATGTGAATGGAGTTCCTGTTTCTGTCCATGATTTTATAATAAGTCTTACCAAATCTTTTACTTTAATGCTACGTCTGGAAATACTTTCGTCAAGCACACATTCGTTGTATCTTTTTTCCCATTCGTCTCCATAATAATCTTCCAAATTATATCCTTTTTTCACAGAGATTTCGTGTGGGTCGAACATATACCAAGTTCCGTCTATATCGTCACGAACCATCTTCCAGAACAAATCAGGATAGCAAACAGATGGGAACACATCGTGTGCCTTCATTCTGTCATCACCGTTGTTTGTTCTAAGTTGCAAAAATTCCAATATATCTTTGTGCCATACATCCAAGTACACAGCTACAGAACCTTGGCGCACTCCCAATTGATCCACTGCAACAGCAGTATCATTTGCAAGTTTAATCCATCTGATAACTCCACCTGCAACACCTTGGAAACCACGAATGTCGGATCCATTTGCACGAACTTTTCCGAAATACAATCCCATTCCACCACCATGCTTAGAAACTTGTGCGAAATTATTTATCGAACGATAAATTCCTTCCAAAGTATCAGGAACAGTGTCTATAAAACAGCTTGACAATTGATTGAATGGTTTTCTGGCGTTACTCATCGTAGGAGTTGCCACAGTCACCTTCAATGTGGACAAATTATCGTAGATCTTCTTTGCCCAATGAATTCTATCCTTTTCTTTAAGTGCCAAATGCATCGCAATCCCCATGAACATTTCTTGTGCAGATTCCATCACTCTGTTGTCATGAGTTTTAATCAAATATCTTTTTATAATCAAATCCAAAGCACTGAATGTGAATAACTTATCCCTATCGTCATCAATGTATTTTTCCAATTCGTCAATATCATCATCAGTATACACTTCTCTGATATATGAACCATACAATCCTCTCTCATCCAAAAACTTAATCTTAGATTTGAAATCTTGAAGATCGTATTGAACTTCTAACTTTTTAATATTTTGTTTCAAATTATAATTCATAAACAAAGATGCAATATATTCCCAATTTGGAGCTTCCTTACTAACAAGTTCCCCAGAAGCTTTCGACAATAAATTCACCATATCGTATTGTGACAAATTAGGCTTAACAAATGATTCGAACTTCAAATACAAATTCTCAATCGAATACCTAGTAGAATCATAATGTTCTTGAATATATCTAATGATTTCGATGACATCTTCATCTGTGATAAATCTTTCGAACTCTTCAATAACTTTTCTGTCTGTGGTATGTTTTGCACGATACAAAATAAAAGATTTTACAACCTTGTATTGACCGTGATCAATCAAAGTCAATTCCACCAAGTCTTGAATTTCTTCCACAGTAACCACATGATTTTTCGGATACTTGTTCACAATAGTGTTTTCAATTTCTTGTGCCATAGCTTCTAGTTCATTTTCCTCTGCGTAAATTCCTACAGAAGCATAAGCTTTTTTCATGGCTAATTTTATCTTCGATCTATCAAAATCGACAATATTGCCATCTCTCTTTTTTATTTCCATTATTACTCCCTTTTATCGTGTATATAGTGGATTATAAAAACCCAACTACAATTTATAGTATTAATTCCTATTAAATATTACCACAAATCTAAGTGAAATAACACTGAAAATATAGTATTAAAATTTTTCAAAAAGCTAAAAATATATAATTTTAATAAAATGTTCAAATCATTTTACATCAGAAATACTACTCTTGCCTAGCTTCAAAATCGGTAAATCATCAACTAATTTTTTCTTCTTGTCACACAAAATAATGTAGTTAATATTCTTCTCATCAAACATTTGAGTAAGTTTTCTCATGTTTTTCTTAGCAAAAATTTTTGTGTAATTATTGTAATTTTTTATAATCACAAACTGACTCTGTGCCAACACAACCTTCGCATAAAAAAGTTTGATGATACTATCATCATCACATTCTTTTAACTTATTATCCAAATCCACATTCAGACTTTCATTCAAACTCTCAATTTTCCTGTAAATTGTCACAGGAGACATCTTCATTGAACGCAACACCAACGACAAATTATCGTACACATTCAAATGAGGATACAACATAAACTCATCCACAACATAAAATCCACGGTACTTCGATATCACATTGTTTGAAATCTTTCCATCTATTAACATCTTCCCATTTGCGTATTTTACATTCATTAATACAGCTATGAACTTATCCAAAGTTATTTTGTTTGAAAAAACCTGACAATTCTGAGAGATTTTCCCTGTCAAATTTTCAAAATAATTCGTACTATAATTTTCAAATACAATATCCATAACTACCTTCTAACCCTAATCTTCGTTATAATATCCCAACACAAATTGACAACAGAAAATATCGCTACAATTATAAAACCTATCAAGTAATAATAATTACTGTTAAGCTTTCTTACAAAAAATATGAGAATATCCATAGCACCCTCATTGTAAATATCGACCATGTGAGAAAAATACACTCCAGTGAAACAAAACATCACATAAAAAGCCATAAAATTCAACAAAATCGTAATCAAATTAACCTTATTAGAATAAATCGGAAAAACAACCCATCTATAATACTCAAACTTGTTCATATCGTCATTGTGCATCAAATAATTGATATTATTAGAGAAAAATCCTATTCTTTGCATAGAATAAACGTTATAAGCTGTTAGCGCACCTATAAGTAACCAAAAAGTCAACCTGAAAATTAACATCAAACTTTGGTCGTGAAGTACGTATTGGTTGAAAATTCCAAATATTTTCGTAAACACAAAATCATTTGGAAACATCAGCAATACAAACAGTGATGCAATTGACATAATACACATGAAAAGATTCAGTTCCTTGTCAACTCTGGAGAAAATCCTCCAAACAATCAAAGATACAATCTCTCCAATCGAAAACACCATCACACTAAGCAGAGCACACGCACACACTATCTTCAAATCAAACTGAATGTAAAATCGTTCGTAATTTTTCAGAACAAAAGTCAAATCCTCTCCCAAAACAGTTGCAATCACAATAAAAATATTAAAAGCGGCAACTATTCCACACAGTATCCAGTAAATAAGTTTAATGTTATTAATGAAAAATCCTTTAACCTTTAATTTAATGTTAATAATCGACTCTCTAAAATTATTAGGACGAATTCCTTTATTAATATCTCTGACGATTTTTTTATAATTTACTATATTGATAATTTCCAAAACCACCAATATACCAATCATAAACTCATCCAGTTTATCGATATGCATATCTCCAATGAGAATGAACACACTCGCCAAAAATATCGCAATCATAATCAAAAACTTATACAGTTGATTGAACTGAAGCTGACCGACCCCAGGAATCAAATACAAAGCCTTGAATTTTGTATCGTAATCTTTGGGATCGACCTTCATATTTTTTCTCAAATCGTACAAATCACGCCTAAGCTTGTTCACCTCAGTATTTATTCTCTTTTTGTACACATACTTCAGGCTTCTCTTAACACTGTACAAATACACGCTATCCTTTGAATACTCACTTATTATGAAATCCCTTTTATTTTTCGATTTAAGATGAGCTCTTTTGCTTTTCTTATCCGTGTCTTTTGAATTATCGCGTGAAAATTTATAACTCTCTACAATTTTCTTCAAATAAAACCTAAAATTAAATCCTTTTTCGATATCTCCAGAATTTTTGATAGCATCATCCAAAAAACTCATATCATTTTCCATATCTTGAAAAATCTGAATGATTTCATCGCATCTTTCTTCTACAAGTTTATTCTTAGTGTATATGTAATTATACTGAGAAGATACATCCTTATATTCCTCATAAAAATCAATCTTAGATTGAGATATGAATTTTTCCACAAGAACTCTATTTAACAAACTGTCATTGTGATGAGGAAGACTGTGTTTAAATCTGATGACAGAATTGTCCAGTTCTTTAAGAAAATTTATCTCTTTAGTTTTGATTAATTCGATTTTTTCGTTCATATCGAACTCCTAAATTTTACAAATTATTGACATATTTTTACTTATTTAGTATGTAGCTTTTATGTAGATTATTTTATTGTGATATTATATTTACATATTTTTACCACTTTCAAATATTACATTGTTAATTAATAAAAATATTACTTTACAAATTGAATAAAATATATTATCATATTTCGTGGAGGATTATGATGTTTTACATATTAATAAATGTTGTAGCGGTTGCAGTCGCAGCCCTTTTGGGAAGACTTTTGAAATCTTTCCTACCAAAAAAACTAATAAAAAGCATAATGGACGTTGTCGCCGTTTGTATATTAATAATGGGAATCCAAGGAAGTGTCAAAACAAATAATTTTATTTTTATGTTGATTTCCTTAGTTATCGGTGCTATAATAGGTAACGGTCTTGATTTGGACAAGAAATTAGCCAACCTTGTAGAGTATTTACAAAACAAAGTTCCAGACTCATCTGGATCGTCCATGAAAGGCGCTATTGCATTAATAATGCTACAAAATATCGGATCATTGGCAATCCTTGCTCCATTGAATTTAGGATTAAGCGGATCCGCTGACATAATGCAATTTAAAATAATATTAGACGGTATCACAACATTTTTGTTCTCAGCAACATACGGATTCACAGTTGCACTGTCAGGCGTTGTTGGACTTGTGATGAACACACTAATATTTTTATTATCAACATCACTAAGCAAAGTCTTGGTACCAGAAGTAATTGAAAACATCTCCGTAGTAGGATCATTGTTGATAGTCCTACTTGGTATAGATATGCTAGAAATCAAAAAATTCAAAATCATGGATTACATTCCAGCAATATTTATTCCAATATTTTGGTTTATCATCAAACAATTACTTCACATCTAAATTAGTTAACAAGTTAGAGGGGAAAACTCTCATGCCTTCAAAATTTTCCAGAGTTGACTCCCCTTACTCCTTTCTTATATGCGCATGATTTTAAATCATGTGTTTTTTTTATTATACCTCATTTCGAGAAATTTAAAACAAAATCAATTTTTTTCAAATTTTTTTAAATATTTTTCAAAAAAACTTCAAAAAAGTGTTTAAAACATTTTTCAGTGGGTATATATATATTACAATAAAAGATATCTAAATTGTAGAGCAGAACTGTTACTTTAGTTTATTGATTCCGATGAAAAGGATATATAAACAAAAAATGCAGGAATACTACCCGTTTTATTTGAAGACAAATAAAACTAGAACCTTTAAACATTTAAACTTAAAACATTAAAATTTAAAATTTTATCCTAAGTATCGAAAACTTTAGTTAATTAAAGATTTAAAGATTGATTCGTTATATCTTGAAAAGCAAGTTTATCTGATAGATTACTATTAAGGAGTGGATAAGGAAATGATCGAACCAAAATTTCAGTTTAAGTGCAGTTTGCTCGGAAAATAAGAGTTGTTTCAGAAGATGGAAAATGACTCTTATTTTTTTGTGTCCATTTTCTTTCATTTTCCTCCCCCGTAATTTTTAAAGAGGACTATCTCAATTTTTGTTAATTGCTTCATTTCCCTTGTTTTTTATTTTTCATCTCCAACCTACCCATGTCTTGCCATTTTTGTCTAGCGAAACCCCAACACAACTCTCTAACCTTGTCCTGCAATCCCTGACGCCGCGAAACCTTCAAGCAAACAATCGAAGCTAAGAATATCATACGGAGAAAATAATCATAAATTCAAGCGAAGGGAACCGTTAAAAAATTGTGCTGTTTGAGTGCATAGCACGAGTTCACATTTTTAGGTTCACAAGCTTAGAATTTATTTATTTTCGTAGTCTAGATATTCGTGCAAGATGTTTGCTTACTTTTTGACCTACGTATGCCTTGCAACTGTAAATCCTACGAAACCTTAAAGCAAACAATCGAAGCTAAGGATATCATACGGAGAAAATAATTATAAATTCAAGAGAAGGGAACCGTTAAAAAATTGTGCTGTTTGAGTGCGTAGCACGAGTTCACAATTTTAGGTTCACAAGCTTAGAATTTATTTATTTTCGTAGTCTAGATATTCGTGCAAGATGTTTGCGACAATTTTTCCTTAAGTGTGTCTTGCAACTGTCGCCTATCGAAATTCTTTTTACCATTCTCTAACCTCGTCCTGCAATCCATGACGTCGCGAAACCTTCGAGCAAACAATCGAATCTAAGAATATCATACGGAGAAAATAATCATAAATTCAAGCGAAGGGAACCGTTAAAAAATTGTGCTGTCTGAGTGCGTAGCACGAGTTCACAATTTTAGTTTCACAAGCTTAGAATTTATTTATTTTCGTAGTCTAGATATTCGTGCGAGATGTTTGCTTACTTTCTGACCTGTCTGTGTCAAGCAACTGTTGTCTATCGAATTTATTTTTACCATTTTCTATCCTTTACCCGCAATCTCAAAATCAGCGAAACCTTCGAGCAAACAATCGAAGCTAAGAATATCATCATATAAAATTTAATGCTTCTTATGAGCGACGCTTCGAACGATGAAATCTTCAGTTAAATTTTCTTAAAAGAAGATTTCTGAAGTGAGGCTGAGCGATTGAGAACATTAAATTTTCCCCAAGATATTCATGCAAGATGTTTGCGTAAGATGCGTCTTGCAAGTAATTCGTGCAAGATGTTTGCTTTGATTTTTGCCCTACGTGTATCCTGCAACTGTTGTCTTGCGAATTTCTTTGCCTATTTCCATATTTCTCCCTATAAAAAAAGAAGCCTTATTCAGACTTCTTTTTGAGTTTAACAATATCATTGTTGTATAAAATTTGTATGAATTGAGATAGTCTCTCATATAGAGGTTCTACCTCATCTCCGTATTGTTCTTTTAATTTATTCCCAATTTCTATAATGTTACTCTTTCCATCAATCATCCTGAAAACATCACTACCGTAACTTTCAAGCTTGATGTTGGATTCTTTTGGTGTGAAGAACATCTTTTGAGCAATCTTATCAAAAATATGATTGTGTTTTTTTACTAAATACACAAGATCATCTTTTTCATAAAACTCTATCTTGTCATTGACCTCAGGAATAAATTCTAGGAAATTTTTATTTCGCTTCATTAGTATTTACGTTCTTAATACAAGTTCTAACTAGAACTGCTAATAACAATATGAATACTATAATTGATCCAATTGTGCCAATGTTGAATTTTGAAGATAAATCAAGAACTTCACTTAATGTTTTGTCTCCTACTTTGATTATAGCAAATGCAGCAAGTAAAATACCTACAACACCTTCACCTGCAATAAATCCAGATGTGAACAATACACCATTTTCTTCTTGTTCTTTTCTTAATTCTTCGTTTTTAACTTTTCTCTTGTCAACAAATAATCTGATTAAACCACCAGTCATGATTGCTGTAGAAGTGTTGATTGGCAAATACAAACCTACTGCAAATGGTAAAACTGGAATTCCTAAAATTTCAACAACAACTGCAATGAATGCTCCCGCGAAAACTAATCCCCAAGGAAGTGATCCACCCATTACACCTTCGATTATAAGTTTCATCAACATACCTTGTGGTGCAGGAAGTTCTTCTGAACCATATCCCCAAGATGAATCTAATAACCATAAAATAGCTCCGATTACAAGTGCAGATACAGCAACACCGATTAATTCACCGATTTGTTGTTTGTATGGAGTAGCTCCAACCAAGAAACCAGTCTTTAAGTCTTGTGAAGTATCCCCTGAAATAGCAGCGATAACACAGATTACAGTACCAATTGAAATTGCCATCATCATACCATCGTGACCAGTATTTCCCATAGCTTTGATTAATAATGAAGTTATTAATAAAGCCGCAATAGTCATACCAGAAACTGGGTTGTTAGAAGATCCAATAAGACCAACCAAACGAGATGATACAGTTGCAAAGAAGAAACCAAATACAACGATAATAATTGAACCAATAGGACCAACTGGAATAATTGGTAAAACAGCCATTACAACTGCGATAGCAAGAATAGCTATTCCTATGAATTTCATACTCAAATCTTTTTCAGTACGAAGAACTGAATCTGTACCCAAACCTTGTGATTTGTAGTCTTTCATAGCATCTCTGAAAGTTCTGATAATAAGTGGCAATGATTTAATTAAAGATATAATACCACCAGTAGCTACAGCACCAGCTCCTATATATCTTAAATAAGTACCCCAAATATCTTTTACAGTCATAGCAGAAATAGCCTTATCTGCAGCACCGATTATGTTGTCTCCACCGAATAATTTCATAAGTGGCATAATAACTAACCAACCTAAAGTTGCACCACTTAGCATATATCCAGAAATCTTAGGACCACATATATAACCAACACCTACCAAAGATGGAAGTGGGTCGATACCGATACCAGCACCTGAGAAAGATTTAACTGTAATTTCTTTTGATAATGAAGATGGGAAAATCTTCAAACCATCAGCAAAGAATTTGTATACAGCAGCCAAACCTAAACCCTTGAATACAAGCTTAGCCTTGGATCCACCTTCTTCACCTGCTAATAAAACTTCTGCACAAGCAGTTCCTTCTGGATATGGAATAACCCCATGTTCCTTAACTATTAAAGCATTTCTCAACGGAACCATGAATAAAACCCCTAGTAAACCACCAATAAGAGTAATAACCCCTATTTCGATTAATGATGGAGCTGGTTCATTCCATTCCTTCATCCAAATAAATAATGCTGGCATTGTAAAGATAGCACCTGCGGCAACTGATTCCCCTGCGGAACCTATAGTTTGAACGATGTTGTTTTCCAAAATAGAATCCCTCTTGAAAATCAATCTGATAACTCCCATTGAAATAACTGCAGCAGGAATTGATGCAGAAACTGTCAAGCCAACTCTAAGACCTAAATATGCATTAGCTCCACCAAATACAATTGCCATGATAATACCGAAAATAATAGAGAATGGTGTAAGCTCTGGCAAGACCTTATCGGCCGAAATAAAAGGCTTAAAGTCATTATTATTGTTACTCATAAATATACCCTCCTTTTTATATATATAAATTAACAAAATCATTATACCAAATTGAATTTATTTTGTCAATAATATTTATTGCTTTACACTTAAATACTCAAATAATTATAAAAATATTTATGACCAAATATCTGAACTTTTCTACTAAATTAGTTTGAATTTTCCCAAAATAATAGTATAATAAAAGAGTTGGAATAAATTAATTGGAGGGAATTATGAAAAAGAAATTTTTAACAGTATTATTAGTATTATCAATGGTTGTATTAGCATCATGTTCTAATCAAAAAGGATCAGAATTAGAAAGCAAATTAAAAGAAGTAGAAACAGACAAAAAATTTGCTATCGAAAACTTAAACGACGCTAACAACAAAATCAAAGAATTAAATGCAAAAATTCAAGAACAAGAACAAGGATACAGCTCAAAAGTATTAGTAAACGACCTAACAGCTGAAATGACAAACGAACAATTGCAAAAAGTATTAACAAACACAATCGCATACAAATTGACAGCTGATGATCAAGAATTAGCACAAGAAACAACAGTTGAAGTAGCAGAAATGCCTAAAACATTAAACTTCATCGTACAAATTCCAGAAGACTTAAAATCATCAGAAAAAGCAAAAACAATCTTGAACTTACAAGCACCAAAAATCAATGTAAATGGTAAAGCAGCACAAGTTGAAGAACAAGAAGAACACGACGCAATAAAATACGTAGTAAACTTAGAAACTGCAGGAAAAGAAGCAAAAATCGACCTACCACAAGACATAAACGCAAAATTACAAAGACCAAACCAACAACTTGTAATCAAAGCAAAATAATGAACACCTAGCCACTAGAAATCTAGTGGCTATCATTTTATCCATTTCTTCCTCTGTTCTCCCCAAGTCTAGTGATATTCACTACCAATTTTCCACCTTGTCTTGCAATTCCAAAATCTTGCGAAACCTTAAAGCAAACAATCGACGCTAAGAATATCATACGGAGAAAATAATCATAAATTCAAGCGAAGGGAACCGTTAAAAATTGTGCTGTTTGAGTGTTTAGCACGAGTTCACAATTTTAGGTTCACAAGCTTAGTATTTATTTATTTTCGTAGTCTAGATATTCGTGCGAGATGTTTGCTATGGTCTCAACCTATGTATATCCTGCAATACTCTACACATCGAAACCTTCGAGCAAACAATCGAAGCTAAGAATATCATACGGAGAAAATAATCATAAATTCAAGCGAAGGGAACCGTTAAAAATTGTGCTGTTTGAGTGTTTAGCACGAGTTCACAATTTTAGGTTCACAAGCTTAGTATTTATTTATTTTCGTAGTCTAGATATTCGTGCGAGATGTTTGCTATGGTCTCAACCTATGTATATCCTGCAATACTCTACACATCGAAACCTCCAGCAAACAATCGACGCTAAGAATATCATACGGAGAAAATAATCATAAATTCAAGCGAAGGGAACCGTTAAAAATCGCACTGTTTGAGCGTTAGCGAGTTTGCGATTTTAGGTTCACAAGCTTAGAATTTATTTATTTTCGTAGTCTGGATATTCGTGCGAGATGTTTGCTTATTTCATTACCTATGTTTATCTTGCAACTTTTATATAGCGAATTATATAAACCATTTTCTATCTTAATATAGTTAAAAGAACGCACAAAAAAAGACCTAGCGGACATTGTCATCACTAGACCTTAATTGTTTGGCGACTACCTACTCTCCCACGACGTTTCCATCGTAGTACCATCGGCGTTAAGAGGCTTAACTTCTGTGTT
>NZ_WKZC01000005.1:0-129406 GCF_009679635.1 Finegoldia sp. BIOML-A4
ACTAATTTAATTACTCAAATAATCAAATAACCTGAAATTAATTTCAGGTTATGCTTGACTTTTGTTAGCAGGTTTTTGTGCCCATTTTGTGTGAGATGTGTAGTTAAACCCGTGTCTTGCAACTGTAATTCTCACGAAACCTTCAAGCAAACAATCGAGCTGTATATTATGAAATAATGTAAACAGTCAAGCCTTTTTGCTAAGAATATCATACGGAAGAAATTTAATTGATTTCAAATCGAAAAAATCCGTCAGAAATCGCACCGCTTGAGCGTTAGCGAGCTTGCGATTTCAGGATTTTGAGGTTCGGGTCATTATTCTAGTTTTTTTGTTCACCTTAAGTTAAGCATTTTTTCCTCTTTTAAAACCTAAAAGATATTTATATGGCACTGAAACTTTACTTTCTACAAAACTTTTTCTTTTTCCCCAAGTTATATTTTCTGAAATAGATCTTGATTCTTCTTGAGCATGTACATTTGTAAATGATGTAACGCAAAAAATTATAAAAAAATATATTGACATTTTAAATGCATTTATTGTACTATTGATATGCAACATTATTTTTAAAGGAGGAAAATTCGTTGAATGCTTTGATTACAAGAAACGAAGGTTTACTTTTCATCATATTATTGATGGTTTCATTATCATTATGGGTTCAAAAATATAAAGTTTTTAAATCTTTAGGACCTGTTCTTACAGTTGTAGTAATGGGGATTATTTTATCAAATACCCATGTTGTTCCTATTTCTCATGATTTATATGGACAAATTTCTACTTATTTAGTACCAGTTGCAATTTCAGTTTGTATGCTTAGTATGAATTTTAAAGAGCTAAAAAAGCTTACTAAAGAGCCTCTATTGGCTTTGATTTCTGCTATCTTTTCTGTCTGTATAGTTGCTATAGTATTGGGGATTTGTTTTGCACCGAAAATAACTGAAGGTTGGAAATGTGCAGGTATGTTTGTAGGAACTTATACAGGAGGAACTCCTAACTTAACAGCTATAGCTACAGGGCTTGATTGTTCAAGAGAAACTCTTGCTGCGGCAAATGCAGCAGATTATGTTGTTTCAACACCACTTATGGTATTTTTATTTGCATCTCCTATGATTCTTAAAGCATCAAAAAGATGGAATAAATTTTGGCCATATCAACTTAGTGATGAAGAATTAGAAGATGGTGAACAAGAAACACTTATGTCCGATAAAAAATGGTCAATAAAAGATATAACTTGGTTACTTACTATAGGTTTTGCTGTAACATTTATAACTACAATTATTGCTCAAAAAATATTTCCTGCAGATTTTTGGAAATCAGGAAGATTATTGATGCTTACAACTGTTTCTATAATCATTTCTCAATTGAAACCTGTAAAAAAATTAAGAGGAAATTTAGATTTAGGATTGTTTTTATCTTTAATTTTCCTTTCAACAATCGGATTTGCAGTTGATTTAAAACAATTTATCGGTTCAGCATTTATTATGACTTTGTATGTATTACTAATGTTGATATTCTGTATATTAGTACATTTGATAATATGTAGATTATTAAAAATTAAATATGAATATGTAATTTTATCAATGGTAGGATGCATTGTAGATGGACCAACATCTGCTCTTACAGCGGGAGGAGCTAATTGGAAATCTCTTATAAATGTAGGATTGATAATGGGTATAATAGCAGGTGCTTTAGGAAATTATGTCGGAATATTTGTAGCCTATACAGTTAAATTTATATGTGGTCTATAGGTTATTGATTATGTAATATTAAAAAATTTAGGAAGTGATAAAGTAAAATTCACTTCCTTTTTTAATACAAATATTTATTTAAACAAATAAATACTTTAATGTACATTTGTAAATGATGTGAGACCAAAAATTATAAAAAATATAACCTGTATGATAGAATTAGAAACATATTTAACATCAAGTCGCATTTTAACACCAATTTTAGTAGGAGTATGATAAGGTTTGGGAACATAGGGTTTGGAAGGTTGTTTAATATCTTTAAAAAAGCCAAGTTTTCTAAGAAATCTAAAGAGAGAGCAGGGGTGTCTAATTCTTTTAATTTCATCTGGAAATCTCATTATGCATCTCATTGCGTAAATGTTTCAATAATATAGCGTTACTATACCATGTAATCATAATTTTTTCTATCTCCCAAGGCTACATAGTAGTGCGGACTGCAACCATCCCTGTGTCTGTTAAAGCAAACAATCGAGCTGTATATTGTGAAATTATGTAAACAGATCAAGCCTTTTTGCTAAGAATATCATACGGAAAAAATTTCGTTGATTTCAAATCGAAAAAATCCGTCAGAAATCACACCGCTTGAGCGTTAGCGAGCTTGCGAATTCAGGATTTTGAGATTTAGAAATCACAAATTTTTGTAGTCTAGATATTCGCGCAAAATGCTTGATCTGTGTTGTTTTGCGAATAAGATTATTAAATTTTCACCTAGATTATAGACTTGATAAAAATTTTTTAGAAAGCATTAAGTTCTTATTAAATAATATAATTCAGAAATTGTATTGCCCTATGGCAACAAGTATGTTAAATTATATAATGTAAAAATACTTTCAGGAGGCAAAAATGAAAAAATTAAAATTACTTGCATTTTTAATGGCTTTTGCATTCATATTAACTGCATGTGGAAAGCCTGCAGACAACAAAGGAACCGATGCTCCTAACGCACCGGCTGTTGAAGGAACTGAAAAAGGTTCTTCTAAAAAAGGTGGACTTATGATCCTAGGTGTTGGATCTGATCCTACATCTGTTAACCCTCTATTTGCAAACGACAGAGTTTCATTAACTATTACAAATGTATTGTATGACAAGTTATACAATGTTAAGTCAGGGAAAGTTGTTTATGACGGCTTAGCAGAATCAATGACTCCATCTGAAGACCACTTAACTTATACTTTAAAGTTAAAAAATGGTATAAAGTGGCATGATGGTAAGGACATAACAGCAGATGATATTATCTTTACCTATGACAGCATATTAGATGATAAGCAAAATGCTAAGGGACAAAATGTTCTAAAGTCAGAAGCTGGTGTTGTTGAGTACAAAAAAGTTGATGACAAGACAATTGAATACAAATTACCTAAAGTAGATATGACTTTCTTAAATGGTATAGCTGGTATCTCCCCTATTCCGAAACATGTATTCGAAGGAGAAGCAGAAATTGCTAAGAGTCCAAAGAATGCAGAACCAATAGGAAGTGGTCCATTTAAATTCAAAGAACATAAGACTGGTGAACTATACCAAGTTGAAAGATTTGAAGACTACCATGGTGATGTTGCTAAACTTGATGGTATAGCTTACAAAGTTATTCCTGATGCAAACGCATCAATGGTTGCACTTGAAAATGGAGAAATTTCTGTTTCATATATTAAACCTAAAGACGTAGCTAAGTATAAAAAGAATGACAACTTTGAAATTGTTACATTCTCTGAAGGAATGGTTGACAACCTATTTTTCAGAGTAAACTCTGAAAAATTAAATGACGTAAAAGTTCGTCAAGCTATTTCATATGCAATTGACAAAACTAAACTAATTCAAGGAACTTATTTAAGTGAAGACTATGCAGACCCTGCATATTCAGCATTCTCAACAAACACAGGTTTCTTTAGTGATGACGTTGAAAAGTATGATCACAATGTAGAAAAGGCAAAAAAACTTTTAAAAGAAGCTGGTAAGGAAAACTTAGAACTTAAGTTAATGTACACTTCAGGAAGTCCTGCTCAAGAAAAAGAGAGTCTATTAATTCAAGAAATGCTTAAGGAAGTTGGAATAAATGTAGAACTTCTTCCAATGGAAAGAGCAACTTTCATTGAAAAATTATTAGACCCATCAAACCACGACTTTGACATGGCTATAAACGGATATGTAATGGGAGACAACCCTGACTCATATTCGTCAATCTTTAAGAGTAATTCATCAGAAAACTTCAGTAACTACAAAAACCCAAAAATAGATGAGCTATTCGAACAAGCTAAGACAGAAACTGACGAAGCTAAGCGTGGAGAAATATATAAAGAAATCCAACAAATACTTGCTGATGACGCAGTAGAATATCCTGTTGCAAATGTAAAATCAATTCTTGCAGTTCGTAAAGAGTTTAAAAACTTAGATGCAGCAAACCCTGCACCTATTCACATGTTTGATTACTTCAACAAGATTGAATCAAAATAATTAACTAATGAACAGTCCCTTTTTAGGGATTGTTCATTTATTTTAGGAGATATTATGACAAGACTTATACTTAGACGACTTTTACAAACGATACCTATGATAATAACTATTTCCATCGTTTCCTTTTTGCTTGTAAGAATCGCACCATCTGACCCAGTTAGGGCAATGATAACACCTGAGTCTACAGTGGAAGACATAGAAAGAGTCAGAGAGAACATGGGCCTTAATGACAGTTACTTTGTTCAGTATAAAAGATGGGCAGGAGATATTTTAAAAGGCGACTTTGGCTACTCATTTTCAAATCACAGACCTGTGCTGGATCAGGTTACCGAAAGACTACCGGCAACTTTAGGACTTATGGGAAGTGCGTTTTTAATTTCAATTATAGTCGGTACAATTATTGGTATTATTTCAGGAATGAACAAAGGAGGTATAGTAGATAAGATTTTTACACTGCTTTCCTACATAGGAATATCCATACCTTCATTCTGGTTTGCAATGATGCTTGTGCATCTTTTTTCATTAAAATTAGGGCTTCTTCCATCAATTGGAATGAGAACTCTTGGTGTTGAAACAACAGCAGACCTAATAAAGCACTCTATCCTACCAGTACTTACTTTAAGCATTGGTGATACAGCTGTAATTAGTAGATATGTAAGAGCAAGGGTGATGGATCAACTAAAAGAGGATTATGTAATGACAGAAATTGCCCAAGGTAGTTCAAAGAAAGAGCTTTTCTTTAAAAGTATTCTTAAAAACTCTCTCCTTCCACTTATCACGCTAGTTGGAATGAGCTTACCGAGACTTGTTTCAGGTGCCTTTATAACTGAAAGCATCTTTGGATGGCCAGGCCTTGGACAACTCGGTATGAATGCCATCTTTACAGCAGACTACCCTCTAATAATGGCAACTACTATGTTTGCATCTGTATTATTAATCCTTGGAAACTTAATCTCAGATATCCTTTACGGAATTGTAGACCCTAGAATAAAGGAGATGAACTAATGAAAAATCTTTTTAAAAAATTAAAACAGAGTCCCCTTAGGGTCAAACTTTCCGTAGTAGTGTTACTAATCTTTATTTTGTCGGCAATCCTTGCTGACTTGTATCCTAAAAATGGCATTGATACGGAAATAACCAATGCACTGGTTCCACCAAATAGCGAAAATCTTTTTGGAACTGACGACTTAGGTAGAGATTACTTTGCTAGGGCATTACATGGCGCAAGGGCCTCCCTTACAGTTGGTGTGCTATCGGTTGTTATTTCAACCATATTAGGATCATTCGTTGGAATCATTTCAGGATATTTCGGCGGTAAAGTAGATATGATAATTATGAGAATTGTTGACATACTAATGAGTATTCCATCATTCTTTTTAATACTAATCTTAAACGCTGCACTTAAACCAGGAATTCAAAATATTATTATTATCATAGGACTATTTAGCTGGATGGGCATTGCAAGACTAGTTCGTGCAGAAACTTTAACAGTTAAAGAAAGAGACTATGTAACATATTCAAAATTAATTGGAGTTAGCCACCAAAAGATAATGACAAAACACATTCTTAGAAACATAGTTCCTACTCTTACAGTTGCGGCTACAGTTAATGTAGCTTCTGCAATACTAACAGAGTCTTCCCTATCCTTCCTTGGACTTGGGGTAAGACAACCAAACTCCTCATGGGGTTCAATGTTAAAAGATGCCCAACAATATCTAGGAACTTCACCATACTTGGCGCTGTTCCCAGGGCTTTTAATCCTTTTAACAGTACTTTGCTTTAACGTAATCGGAGACTATTATAGACAGGAGATACAATGAAATTAGTAGAAATAAAGAACTTAAATGTAGAATTTCCAGGAAAGGAATACACAACATATGCTGTTAACAATGTAAGTTTTGATATATATGAAAATGAAACCCTTGGAATTGTTGGAGAGTCGGGTTCAGGTAAATCTGTAACTGCAAAGTCCATATTAAATTTATTGAAGGACAAATCAAAATATAGCGGCGAAATAATTTATGATGGTGTAAACATGCTCGAGGCTGACGAAAAAACTCTAAGGCGCATAAGAGGCGACGAAATATCCATGGTGTTTCAAGATCCAATGACCTCTGTAAATCCACTTTTCACAATTGAAAAGCAAATGCATAGACTTATAAAGAGACATAGAAAAAACTTAAGCGCAAAGGAAATAAGAGATATTTCCATAAAATATTTAGACCTAGTTGGCATTCCCGACGCTAAAAATAGAATAAAATCATATCCCCATGAGTTTTCAGGCGGAATAAAACAAAGAGTTATGATAGCTATGAGCCTTTGCCTAGAACCAAAACTTATTATTGCAGACGAACCTACTACCGCCTTAGACGTTACAATTCAAGCACAAGTACTAACACTTTTAAACAATATAAACGAAAACTCTAAACAGTCAACTTTACTTATAACCCATGATCTAGGCGTTGTAGCAAATACATGTGATAGAGTTGTGGTGTTATATGGCGGAAAAATTATGGAAGAGGCAACAACAAAAGAACTATTTACAAAAGGACTTCACCCATATACGAAGGGACTTTTAGCATCGCTTCCAAGAATTGGCGAAAAAGAAAGACTGGTTCCAATACCAGGAAACCCACCTGTAATAACAGAAAAACCAAAGGGCTGTCCATTTTATGATAGATGTAGTTTAAGACAAGATATATGTAAAAATAAAGAGTTACCAAAAAAAGAGATATCCCCTACCCATAGGGTTTACTGTCATATGATTGAGGTGTAATATGGAAAAGATTTTTGAAATTAAAAACTTAAAAAAGTACTTTCCTGTAAAAAAAGAAAAGGTGTTTGAAGAACAAAAACATTTAAAGGCATTAGACGGAATAGACCTAGAAATATACAAAGGAGAGACCTTTGGCCTAGTTGGAGAATCTGGATCAGGTAAGTCAACATTAGGTAAGTGCATTACAGGTATTCACGATATAACCGAAGGCGATGTAAATTATAAAGGCAAAAACATAAAGGATAAAAGTACAAAAAAGATTATGCAAAATGAAATCCAGGCAATTTTTCAAGACCCATACTCTTCACTTAATCCAACCCTAACAGTTTATGAGATAATTGCAGAGCCAATAATGACAAGACTTCAACTAAGTAACGAAGAAACAAAAAATAAAGTTATAAAACTCTTAGAAAAAGTAGGACTATCAAAAGAGATTATGTATAAAAAGCCGGGACAATTTAGTGGTGGACAAAGACAGAGAATCGGAATAGCAAGAGCAATATCCACCGACCCGGAGTTTATACTATGCGATGAGCCAATATCGGCGCTGGACGTTTCAATTCAAGCGCAAATTGTAAACTTGCTAGAAGATTTACAAAAAGAACTAGGGCTAACATACCTTTTTATTGCCCACGACCTTGCAATGGTACAGCATATCTCCCATAGAATTGGAGTTTTGTATCTTGGTAATATGGTAGAAGTAGGAAGCGGAAAAGATATATATGAAAATCCTCTTCACCCATATACAAAAGAACTTTTAAATTCAGTTTTAATACCAGAAGTTACTGGAGAAAAAATATTAAGCCATGGCAATAGAGAAATTCCTAGTCCAATAAACCTTCCAGAAGGATGTGTATTCCAAGGACGATGCCCATATAAAACAGAAATCTGTTCAAAACAATGTCCTAAACTGGTTGAAATAAGCCCCGGCCATAAAGTGGCATGCCATAATATATAGTGAGAAGTTAAAAGTGAGATGCTAGAATTAGAATATGTAAAATAATTTACATGATGACCTTAACCCGTAAACACGGAATAATTTAATAATATCTTAAGCGGAATGTAATCTGTACATAACAGGGGACATTCCGTTTAATTTTGTTTTAAATTCTTTTGTGTGTTTTGGCATACAAAAACCCCTCCATCCGTATTCCGGATTTTGGGGTTCAGATCCCACGATACGCCTTTATTGTTGTCTATTATTTTTTGCTTTTTACTGCTTTTAATATTTCTCCTGCTGCGAATGGCAATAATGCGCATGGCAAGATTACTTTGTAGTGTTCAAGGTGAAGTGGTATTGTTTCGAATACATCATTTACTCCAGGAATGTAGATTACTGCTAGCATCAATAATAATGAAAGTGATGTTCCCATTACTAATGCTTTGTTTGAGAAAAATCCTATTTGGAATACTGATTTGTGTTCACTTCTTACTGAATAACTTCTTAGTAATTCTGATAGAATCAATGTTGCAAATGCAACTGTTCTTGCAGATTCAATATGACCATCGAAGTGGTTCAATCCATAGTTATATGCAAATAATGTTGCAACTGTGATTGCCAATGATTGAACGATGATACTTAGTCTCATGTTCTTGTCGATGATTGGTTCTTTTGGTGAACGAGGAGCTCTGTTCATAATGTCAGCTTCTCCTTTTTCAACTCCAAGCGCCATTGCTGGGAATGAGTCTGTCACTAAGTTTAACCATAATAATTGAATTGGGATAAATGGTGTGTCCCATTTGAACATTATCGCCAAGAATACGATAAGAATTTCTGCGATGTTACAGCTTAGTAGGAATGATACGAATTTTTTGATGTTGGAGTAAATTATTCTTCCTTCTTCTACTGCGTTGACAATTGTTGCAAAGTTGTCGTCTGTAAGGATAACTTCTGATGTGTTCTTGGCAACGTCTGTTCCAGTGATTCCCATCGCAATTCCGATGTCTGCTTTTTTGATTGCAGGTGCATCGTTGACTCCGTCACCTGTCATGGCTGCGATGTGTCCGTTTTCTTTTAATGCTTTAACGATTTGTACTTTGTTTTGTGGAGAAACTCTCGCATAAACTCTCTTTTCTTTGACGATTTCACGGATTTGTTCGTCTGACATATTGTTAAGTTCAGCTCCCATGATTGCTTGTGAATCGTCCGTACAAATTCCCAAATCTTTTGCGATTGCAACTGCTGTTTCCAAGTAGTCTCCAGTAATCATAACTGGTGTGATTCCCGCTGTTTTACATTCTTTGATTGCATCTTTTACTTCTAGTCTTGGTGGATCTATCATTCCAGATAATCCTACAAATACCATGTCTTTTTCGATGTTTTCAGATGTAATTTCATTTGGTAATTCTTCGTGTTCACGAAGTGCATAAGCTAGTACACGAAGTGCTTGCTTAGCGTATTCGCTGTTTTTCGCCAATAATTTTTGTTTTAATTCTTCTGTTAGTGGTTTGATTTCGTTGTCGATTAAAATTTTGCTACATTTTTCGATAACTATATCTGGTGCACCTTTTGTGAAGGATACAACTTTGTCAGATAAGAATTTGTCGTGGAATGTAGTCATCATTTTTCTTTCTGAATCGAATGGAATTTCTTCTATTCTAGGATAGTTTTGATTGGATTCATCTTTTGTGATGTCTTGTTTTCCTGCTGCTGTGTGAAGTGCTCCTTCAGTAGGATCCCCAACGATTTTGTAAGTTCCGTCTTCTTCGATTAATTTCGAATCATTAGTAAGACTCATTATGTGAAGTAAAGTGTTAAGAGATTTGATGTCATCTTCTTGCATTTTACGGTCTTCAATCAAATAATCTCCAACAGGTTTGTAGCCTGTTCCTGTGACATCGACATCAGTTCCATCGACGTAAATTTTCTTCACAGTCATTTCGTTTTGAGTCAATGTACCAGTTTTGTCGGAGCAAATTACAGTAGTTGTTCCCAATGTTTCAACTGCCAAAAGTTTCTTGACGATGGCGTTTTTTTCTGCCATTCTTCCCATTCCCAAACTAAGCACGATTGTAACTATAGCTGGAAGTCCTTCTGGAATCGCTGCAACGGCAAGTGATACCGCAGTCATAAGCATATTCAATGCATCAAAATCATACACGAAATATCCAACTGCAAACACAATCGCGCATACAACAACAGTTACGATACCCAATTGCTTAGACAATTGTGCAAGCTTTCTTTGAAGAGGAGTTTCTTCGTCTTCAACCTGTGATAAACTCGTTGCGATTTTACCGATTTCTGTGTTTTGTGCAGTTTCTACAACGACACCCTTCGCTCTACCGTAACTTACGATAGAAGAACTGTACGCCATGTTTGTTCTGTCGCCAATTCCTGCATCTGTCGTAATCTCATCCTTAGCGTTCTTTTCAACAGCAACAGATTCACCAGTCAACGATGATTCGTCGATTTTCAAGTTAGTAGATTCCAATAATTTCAAATCGGCAGGGATAATATCTCCCGTTTCCAATTCAACGATATCTCCTGGAACCAAATTTTGTGAATCCACTTCCATAATCTTGCCGTTTCTTATAACCTTGGCTTTAGGACTTGCCATTTTTTGCAAAGCTTCTATTGCTTGTTCAGCCTTACCTTCTTGATAAATCGAAAGCACCGCATTCACAATAACGATAGCGATGATAATAATACTATCTGTAATTTCTCCAATAGCCATCGATAAAATAGATGCCAATAGCAAAATAATTATCATCGGATCCAAAAATTGATCCTTTAATTTGGCTGCCATGGACTTTTTCTTCTTTTCTTTTAATACGTTCTTGCCGTATTTTTCTAACAAACTCGTTACCTTACTGTCGGATAGACCATTGTTTTCGTCCGTGTCCAAACTTTTGATAACACTCTCATTAGATTCCTTGTACCAATCCAATCTCTTACCTCCTGTTAATTTCATAATAAAAAAAACTTTCACCATTTCTGGCAAAAGTCTTGCTAACCAAAGTGGCTTTGTGCCGGGTTTTAACCGTAATGACGACACAATATTTTTAAGCTACTCCCTCTTGTATATTAATTTTACCAAAAATATTATATTAAATCAATTATTTTATTATAACTTGAAAAGTATCGTGTTCCTTTTTCATATTCACAACTTTGCAACCCTCGTAATCGTGCGTGTCGATGAATGTGTCCACGATTGTTGGATCTTTTGTAAAATGCATTGGGAACAAAACTTTTGGATTGCATTTGTCGACAAATTCATTCACACCCAAATCATATCTTTCCTTTAATCTAGGATCAACTGGGAAAAACCCAATGTCAACATGCCCAATCTTGTCGATTTCCTTGGAGAAATCTTGTTGCATCTTTTGTTTTTCTTCTTCGGTGTCCTCTTCCCACACCCAATTGTTCAAATCACCAGCGAAGAAAAATTTCAAATGATTCGCTTCAAAATACACGCTAATTCCCATATCAGTAGAACCAAGCGCTGTAAAATCTGCACCGTACACAGAAGTCGATTCACCAACTTCAAGTTTTATAACCTTCTTGTCGAAATGCTTCTTCAAATCCTCAATATTATCTTGTCCCAAAAACACAACATTGTCCTTCGTATCATAATCAAAAACCTCTTCGTACACATCCTCTGAGACAATGTATGTAATATCACTGGCATTTTCATAATCAAAAATACTCTCGTTGTAGTGATCCGCGTGTGAATGAGTCACCACGAAAATCACCTTCTTGTCGTTCACATTTTTTGGCAAAGTTCCTTGAAAATAATCGAAAATAATTATCTTGTCTTCAAACTCCAAAGAAAATGAACTGTGGTATATATATCTAATGTTTAAACTTTGTTCCATTAAAATTCCTCCTCGTATATATTTACCCATAAATAGACAATTTACGCAAGTAAACGCATCAAATATTTTATAAATCCACAAAATTTTTACTTGTAGTATAATATTAATAATGAAAGGATGTTTTTATGAAAAAAACTAACGCAATGAGAATGCTCGACAAAGAAAAAATTGGGTATAAATATATAGAATACTCTGTAGGAGACGATGTGAGCGGCGAAAACGTCGCACAGAAATTGAACCAAGACGAAGCTTACGTGTTCAAAACACTTGTCACAGTTTCCAACACGAACGAAAATTTCGTGTTCGTTGTAGCTGTAAAAGACGAGCTTGACCTAAAAAAGTGTGCGAAAATAGCCGGAGTGAAAAAGCTTGAAATGATTCACGTAAAGGATTTGTTGAAAACTACGGGCTACATAAGAGGCGGTTGCTCTCCTATCGGTATGAAAACAAAATTTAAGACTTTTATCGACGAAAGTTGTGAAAATAAAGAATATATTTACGTGTCTGGAGGCAAAATTGGTGCGCAAATCAAAATTGCTCCCGAAGATTTGATAAAAATTTGTGATATTACTGTAGCAGACATTAAAAAGGAGTAAAAATGGATTACGAAAAACAGCTTGAAGCTGTAATTAACTACATTAAAAACGGAGAAAAATTAAAGGAAGATTTCACTGTCGGAATGGAGATGGAACATTTCATAATCGACAAAGATACTTTGAAGACTGTGTCGTATTTTGGTGAAAACGGAGTCGGAGAAACTCTAAGAGAACTTCACGAAGGAGGATGTGTCGCTTACAAGGAAGGAGAATACATTCTTGGACTTGAAAATGATGATTTGGCAGTGTCGACAGAACCTGGAAGCCAATTCGAAGTTGCTTTGTCATCAAAGTGGAACATCGACGAATTGAAGGATATTTACATCAAAAATATGAGAAAACTTGTTGAAGTTTTCGATAAGAAAAACCAAGCTATGGTGACTTTGGGCTATCATCCTGTGACTAAAATCGACGAGATTAAAATCTTGCCTAAAAAAAGATACGATTTTATGTACAAATATTTCAACGAAAGAGGAGATATGGCTCACAATATGATGAAGGGGACTTGCTCTTTGCAATGCAGCATCGACTACTCATCCGAAGAAGATTTCGTTAAGAAATACAAAATTGCAAACTGTTTGTCTCCAGTATTCTACACATTATTCGACAACGCATACATTTTCGAAGGAAATCCTGCAAAAAGTCGTAACATGAGAGAAATTATCTGGGAAAACACAGACACTGACAGATCCGGCATGTATAAGTTTAGTTTCGATGATGATTTGAGCTACAAAAAATACGCCGAAAATATTTTGAACACACCGTTGATTTTCTCAATTGATGAAAACCACGAATCTTATTATGTCGGAGGGACAACTTTTAAGGAAGTATTCAAAGACGTTAGGGATACTGATATGATTTTCCACGCATTATCAATAGTATTTCCAGATGTAAGGGCGAAACGATACATTGAAATCAGAATGATGGATGAAATCAAATATCCACTTAATTTCTCAGCAGTCGCTCTAATCAAAGGATTGTTCTACGACGATACTAATTTGGACAAATTATCAGAGCTTTTCAAAAATATGACATACGATAATTGCATGAAAGCAAAACTAGACGCGCGTGAAAAAGGACTGGATGCTACATTTATGAATGTTAACATGTTAGAGTTTTGCAAAATGCTTGTGGATATGGCAAAAAACGGCCTTCCAGCAAATGAAATCGGATATCTCATTCCACTAGAAGAAATGTTAGAAAACGGAATAAATCCAAGAGACATGTTCGAGAAAACTTACAAGGAAAAAGGACTTCGTGAAGCTGTGATTGAAAGCGAAATAAAATTGGAGGATTTAGATGTTTAATGACGAATATTCATTAGAATTATATAAAATAGTACGAGAAGACGAAGATATGTATTACAGGGATTTCGTGGATTTTATCGCCAAAACAAAAGTTTCTAAGGCCATTTATCACGGAGAACCAATCCCTATGACCTACCAAGGACTTTTCTACAACAAAAAGAACCGCTCAGATTTTGTATATATTTCAAATGTTTTGATGAGCATGACTGACAAAATCACCAAAGAATTTGTGGAAAATCCCGAATATCGTAAAATATTCCAATTGGATCCAGCAATCGAAGAACTAGTGCTTCACGATCCAGGCTACGATGTTCCCGTTCCAATCTGTCGCTACGACGTGTTCTACGACGGAGTAAACTACATGCTTTGTGAACTTAACACAGACGGATCATCTGCGATGAACGAAGACAACACACTAGGACAACTTCTCCTTCAAACAAAAGCTATGCAAAAATTCATGGAGAAACACAACGTTGAAAATGTCGATATGTTCACTCCATGGGTTTGGGAAACAGCTGATATGTACAAAAAATACGTATCCGATAAGAAACCAAATGTCGCTATCGTGGATAATTTAGAAGTGGGAACTCCAAACGAATTTGACGAATTCAAAAGAGTCTACGAAGAAAATGGATTCAACTGCGAAATCATCGACATCAGAGATTTGGAATACAAAGACGGCAAATTGTGCCACGGAGATTACGTGATAGATTTGGTTTACAGAAGAATAGTAACATTAGAATTGTTGAAAATAAAAGATCAAATCAAGCCATTCTTGGATGCGTACATGGACAACGCATTCTTCATGGTAGGATCATTCAGGTCACAATTGATGCACTCCAAGCTTATATTTGAAATCTTCAGAGACGAACAAACACAAGCTTTGTTGAATAATGAAGAAAAGAAATTCATCGACGAACACGTTCCATTCACGAAAAAAATCGAAGAACGTGATGCTTACGAAATCATAATGAACAAAGATAAATACATCTTCAAACCAATTGACGGTTACGCATCACTTGGAATATACGTAGGAAGTGAAATGAGAGAAGAAGAATTGCAAGAAAAACTTCCAGAATTTATCCGCACAGGCTACGTCTTCCAAGAATATTACGATATGAATAAGTGTGAATTCTTGGAATTCGAAGAAAAATCTCCTGTACTCAACAAATTCTCACAAGTTGTGGGACTGTTCATCTACAACAAACACTTCGTAGCCCCTTACACACGAATCGGAAAAGATAACGTCGTAAGTGGTGCCAGAAAATATTATACAGCACCAAACTTGTTCATAAATGAGTAATAAAAGCCACATTGTGTGGCTTTTTTTGTGTGGAAATGATTCTTTAATTTTGCAAATAAAAAAGTTATTTGTAGAATTAAAGCTCGTACTACAAATAACTTTTTTCAACATTTATATATATTTTTCCTATGATCGACTTCTACAACGCAGATTATTAATTTATCGTCATCAATCTCGCAAATAATTCTGTAGTTTGACACTCTGTATCGCCAAAATCCTCTCAAATTGGCTGACAACGCCTTACCTCTTGCACGTGGCTCTTCTAATTGACCTACTTTCTCCATATAATGAATAATCATTTTTTGAATAGGCTTATCGAGTTTTTTCAAGGATTTTAGTGATTTTTCTGAATAAATAACCCTCATATACCCAACTCTTTTTTTACCTCATCATTACTGTAAAATTTCATTTGGTCTTTGTTTAACAGATACTCATTAATTATTTTTTCATCATACTCTTGTTCGATTTTTTCCAATAATGATTCTCTTGCCCAGTCGGATAAAGTTTTGTTTTTTTCTTTTGAAACATTTGTGAAAAGTTCCTTATCCGATTCGCTCAATCTAATCGTTATAGTAGCCATAAAATCACTCCTTTTATTGTGTTACATCGTAACATAATTGTATTATAAATTCTTTACTTAGTCAAGCCTAAAACTTACGACCCCATCATTTTGTTGTGGCTTTTTGGTGAAAGATTATAAATTATTCCGATTAATTTCATCCTCAAGTACACAATCATCTATTGTTGTATGTAATCCTTCTATTATTTTTTCTTTTTCTTGTGAATTTGAATATATTCTTAAAGTTTCCATTATCCCTTTGTAATCTGACTCACTAAGCACGACAACATTTCCAGTTTCTGTTGTAACTTTTAGCTGCTCATTTGATTTTATTAATTCATCAATCATTTCAGATAAATTATCACTGAAATTTTCTGCAGTTGTACTTTTCATTACCTCAACTCCTTCTATTTTTATTATATCCTATATTATTCTAATACAATGCTGGACTTTTATGCGTATTATGCGTATTATTAATCATAAGGAGGTTAGACGATGTTAAAATCATATCCTGCTATTTTTCATAAAGAAGAAGACTTTTATTGGGTGGAATTTCCAGAGTTTGGCGGTGGAACTGAAGGAGATAATATTGAAGAAGCAATGGTAAACGCTCATCAAATGTTAGAAAGTGTGTTGGCTACTTTCATTGATGAAGATATTCCACTTCCTAAACCAAGTGATATTACAAAAATAAAAGTCGAAGATGGATTTACGTCTATGATTCAAGTTGATCCCACACCATTTATCAAAAACAACAAAACCATCAGAAAAAATGTTACAGTCCCTGAATGGTTGGTTAGACTTTGTGATCGTCAAAATATCAATTATTCTGAAGTTTTGACCACAGCCCTTGAAAAGAAAATCAACGCATAATTTTGTAAATATTTTTATTTCCCTAAGCCACATTGTGTGGCTTTTTTTGGTGTGTAGTTTTGTCGCTTTTCAGTTTTTCTTTTTTTGCTTTTATGATAATATTAAAGGTAAAGAAATTTTTTAATGATGATGAGAGGTCAATATGAGAAAATCTTGGAATGAATATTTTATGGATTTGGCATTGAATGTTGCGACACGTAGCACTTGTGACAGGGCGTTTGTTGGATGTGTGTTGGTGAATTCTGACAACAGGATTGTATCGACTGGATACAATGGTGCTATTAGTGGCAATCCTCACTGCGACGAGGTTGGTCACACTTTGCGTGACGGACATTGTATTGCTACGATTCACGCGGAGATGAATGCTTTGTTGTATTGTGCGAAAGAAGGAATTGCTGTGAAGGGTTGTATTTGTTATGTGACTCATTTTCCTTGTTTGAATTGCACGAAATCTTTAATTCAAGCTGGAATTAGCAAGATTTATTATCACGAGGCTTATCGTGTGGATGAGTATGCGATTGAATTGTTAGACCGAAATAATATTGAATATATCCAAATTTAAAGAGGTGTAATATGGATAAAATAAAAAAACTTCTAGTGGCAAACCGTGGCGAGATTGCTATAAGAATTTTTAGAGCTTGTAGTGAGCTTGGAATAAGAAGCGTTGCGATTTATAGCGAAGAGGACAAGACTTCCCTTTTCAGAACGAAGGCTGACGAATCGTATTTGATAAAAGATGCGGCATCTCCTTTGTCGAGTTATTTAGATATCGAAAAAATCATTGCGATTGCAAAATCCAAACACTGCGATGCCATTCATCCTGGTTATGGATTTTTGAGTGAAAATGCAGAATTTGCGAGACGTTGCAAGGAAAACGGAATAATTTTCGTGGGTCCTGACGAATCAGTTCTACATAGTTTGGGTGACAAGGTCCAATCGAAGTTAGTTGCCAAAAAAGCTGGCGTACAAACTATCGAGGGTGTGGAGACTCCTATCAGAAATAAAAATGAAGCATTGGAAATCGCAAACCAAATCGGCTATCCAGTTATGGTAAAAGCTTGTGCTGGTGGTGGCGGCCGTGGAATGAGAATTGTCGAAAAAGAATCCGATTTGATGAGTTCTTTCGTCAGCGCACAAAACGAATCCAAGAAAGCTTTCGGCTCGGACGATATGTTTATCGAAAAATACATCCGCAATCCAAAACACATTGAGGTGCAAATCATAGCCGACAACCACGGAAATATCCTTCACTTATACGAGAGGGATTGTTCCATCCAAAGACGTCACCAAAAAGTTGTGGAATTTGCTCCTGCATTTTCGATTTCAGACAAAACGAAGGACGAACTTCACAACGATGCCATCAAAATCTGCAAGGAAGTTGGCTACACAAATGCCGGTACTGTGGAGTTTTTGGTGGACGAAGATGAAAACCACTATTTCATCGAAGTAAACCCAAGAGTTCAAGTAGAACACACAGTTAGTGAACTTATCACTGGAATTGATATCGTTCAAACTCAAATTCTGATAGCAGACGGCAAAAGTTTTGATTCAGATGAAATTGGAATTTATTCACAAGAAGATGTTCACTGCAACGGTTACGCAATTCAATGCCGTATCACGACAGAAGATCCTGCGAATAATTTCATGCCTGATACTGGTAAGATTGATTTGTATCGTACAAGTTCCGGATTTGGAGTGAGACTTGACGGTGGAAATGGATTCACAGGCTCAGTAATCACGCCATATTACGATTCGCTTTTGGTTAAAATCACTGCCTTCTCCAGAACATTCAACGACACAATCAACAAAGCAATCCGTGCTTTGAGAGAAACGAAAATCAGCGGTGTGAAGACAAATATCGGCTTTATCATCAATGTTCTAAACACTGAAGAATTCCACAAGGGAACTTGTGACACGGGATTTATTTCCAAAAACCCTGAACTTTTCGACATCAAACCATCTACAGATAAAGAATTAAAGGTGTTGAATTTCATCAGTGAACGCTCCATTAATAACGACAAAAAAGATTACAACATTCCACAAATTCCAGAATTTACCAAGACAAATTCTACAGGAACCAAAGATATTTTCGAAGAAAAAGGTGCCAAGGGACTTAGCGATTGGATTTTGAACCAAGATAAACTTCTAATCACAGACACAACCCTAAGAGATGCGCACCAATCATTGATGGCGACACGAATGAGAACAAGAGATATGCTTCCTATCGCAGAAGCTACCAATGAATTGATGAAGGACTTGTTCAGTTTGGAAATGTGGGGCGGCGCAACATTTGACGTAAGCTACAGATTTTTAAAGGAAGATCCTTGGATTAGACTACAGGAACTTCGCAAAAGAATTCCAAACATCTTATTCCAAATGTTACTTCGTGGAAACAACACCGTAGGATACAAAAATTATCCAGATAATGTCGTGGTAAAATTTGTACAAAAAGCCGCAGAAAACGGAATCGACGTGTTCAGAGTGTTCGATTCACTCAACTACATCGACGGAATGAGACTTGCGTGTGACAGTGTACTTGACGAAGGAAAAATCTTGGAAGCAACACTTTGCTACACAGGCGACATTTTGGACGAAACAAGAGACAAATACTCACTAGATTATTACGTGAAAAAAGCCAAGGAACTAGAATCCATCGGCGCAAATATAATCGCAATCAAAGACATGAGCGCATTGTTAAAACCATACGCCGCAACGAAACTAATCTCAGCATTGAAAAACGAAATTTCTGTTCCAATTCATTTGCACACACACGACACGACAGGAAACGGAGTCGCTACGATAATCAACGCTTGTGAATCGGGAATTGACATAGTGGACACTTGCTTCAACTCAATGAGTTCACTCACAAGCCAACCTGCACTCAACTCAGTAGTCGCAGCACTTGAAAACACTCCACGTCAAACGGGAATCAGCCTTTCAAATTGTGACAAAATCAGCAACTACTACAAGGACGTTCGCTCCTACTACTCACAATTCGAGAGCGATTTGAAAAGTGGTACAACAGAAATTTATCGCTACGAAATTCCTGGAGGACAATATTCCAACCTCAAACCACAAGTAGAATCGTTCGGACTTGGAGAAAAATTCGACGAAGTAAAATTAATGTACAAAAAAGTCAACGACATGCTTGGTGACATCATCAAAGTTACACCATCATCCAAAATGGTCGGAGACATGGCAATATTCATGGTGGCAAACGGACTCACTCCAGAAAACATCTACGAAAAAGGCAAAAACCTAGACTACCCAGACTCAGTAATATCATTTTTCAAAGGAATGATGGGACAACCTGAAGGTGGATTCAACGAAAAATTACAAAAAATCGTATTAAAAGATGAAAAGCCAATCACAAAAAGAGCTGGACTTTACATCGACCCATTTGATTTTGAAAAGGACAAAAAAGATTTACAAGACAAATACAAAATGGAATTCGACGAAAAAGACATCGTATCACATGCACTTTATCCAAAAGTATTCGAAGAATACATCGACTACAGAAAAACAAAAGGCAACTTCACTTACATGGACACTCCGACATTCTTCGAAGGAATAAATGAGAAGGAAACAGTCGAAGTCCCAATAGAAGAAGGCAAAATCCTCATCATCAAACTTATCGAAAAAGGAAGATTGGAAAAAGACGGCTACAGAAACTTCACTTATGAAGTCAACGGAAACAGACGTGAAGTCAGAGTGTTCGATGAATCTGCAAAAATCACTGAACGTGAAGAAGACAACCTATCAGTAGCAGATCCTAACAACGACAAAGAAATCGGAGCATCAATTCCAGGAAGAGTCGTAAAAGTTCTAGTCAAAGAAAACGACAAAGTATCAGTAAACGACCCATTAGTAGTAGTGGAAGCCATGAAAATGGAAACCAACATACTATCCAAATCAGAAGGAATTGTAAAATCAATCCTAATCAAAGAAAATGACACCATAGACACAGACCAACTTTTAATAGTTTTGGAATAAAAAAATGGATTGTAGAGTCAAATCTACAATCCGTTTTTATTTTTTGAAATAGTAAAAGTTAATTTACATCTTACTTTTTATTATATTCATAATTTTATTTGGAGTATCAAATTCTTCTCTTGTATATTCTGAAGGTTCTATTTTTACTCCAAATTCATCTTCTATTGCTACAATAAGTTCAATAAAGTCTAATGAGTCAATCAGACCCTCTTCAACCATATTAATATCCAAGTCTTCTCTTACTACTTCATCTCCGCAAATATCTTCTAAAATATCTAAAAATTTTTCTTCCATATTCTCTCCTAAAACTCAAATAATTAAATAATTCTTCCTGAAAAAATTAAAAATCCTAACATTACTAAATTAAATGTTATTCCCCAACTTACAAACTTATACCATACATTTGATTTGTATTTCTTGTGAAATTTGGATTTTTTTTGGTAAACTTCCGTAAACGCTAAAAGCATTCCATGATACAATCCATAGATTATATAATTTAGGCTAAGTCCATGCCACAATCCCATTATAAGCATATTAATAACAAATGCAATAGACGCTCTTGTCAATTTATTTTTTATTCTTTTATTTCTTATCATTCTTCTGATAACTCTTGAAAAAACAAAATCTCTAAACCAATATGACAAAGAAATATGCCACCTATCCCAGAATTCTTTGATATCCTTGCTTATAAAAGGTTTATTAAAGTTGTCTGGTAGTCTAACTCCAAAAATATTACCTGTTCCTATTGCCATTAATGAATATCCTGCAAAATCAAAGAAAAGATAAAACCCATATAAGTACATATAAGCTACAATAGTTTTAATTCCATTTCCTTGACTATAATTTTGCATGTATGGATAAATTAATTGAGAAACTACAAATTTATAAACTGCACCTATCAGGATTTTTTGCAATCCTGATGTCAATAACTCAATATATTCCGATTTGCTTTTTAATTTATTTACATCATCATCAAATCTCCTAGATCTATCAATTGGTCCAGAAATTAATGAGGGAAAAAACAAATTCAAATAAAAGAAGTTACTTGCAGAAACCTCTTTTATAAGACCATCTTTGATTTCCATGACATATTGTATACACTTAAATGTCATGTACGATATACCAATAAATCCAAATATAGAATAACCTACTAATGAAGAAAACTTGTATATTAATAATGGCAATATTGATAGTATCAAGAAAACAAAATAAACAGACTCAGATTGTTCTTTGATTCTCGTAAGTTTTAAGAATAATTTTATAATTATATACTCAAATATTAAAAAACTCACAATATACAAAAGCTGTTTTGGTTTATCATATAATGCTGCAATTACAAAAAATAGAGTTGCTAAAATTCCGTATCCCTTAATTTTTTTGCCCATTAAACCTAAGCAAATAGCAGGGATACTTGAAATAGCAAGCGCTACAAAAAATACCGAATTCTCAAAAAGTTCCATTAAACCATCTCCATTAGTTTTCTTCTATCTATTTTACCATTATTTGTAATCGGCATTTTTTCGATAAATTGAATTTTCTTAGGCACCATATAATCTGGTAAAAGTTCTTTGAGTTGATTACGCAAACTCTTCCTAGTTTCATAGTCATTGTCTAGTTTGTTAGATACCACAAAAGCTATTAGATATTTAACAACATCTTGTTTGCTATAAGGTAAAACACAAACATTATCAACTCCGTCTAGTTTGAGCATGTTTTTTTCTATATCTCCTAGCTCAATCCTATACCCATGCATTTTTATCTGAAAATCTATTCTTCCCTTGTAATACAACATTTCTGAATGAAGATATCCAGCATCTCCTGTTCGATAAAATCTCTTTCCGTCTTTTTGTCCAAAAACTTCATCTGTTTTGGATTTATCTTGGAAATATCCACTACTTACAGTATCTCCTAAAATTACTATTTCACCAATTTCATCATCATTTAATACTTTACCATCTTCATTCCATATTTCGATTTCAGTTCCTTCTTTTGCAATACCTATAGGTAAGTAATCTGAATTTTGAGCAATATCTTTTGTTATTTCAACACCTGTAACGGCTACAGTAGATTCAGTAGGCCCATAAGTATTGATTACAGATGCTTTTGGAAATCTGTTTTTTAAACTCAAAGCTGTTTTCGGACTAAGTTTTTCTCCACAGAACAAGAAAATTTCCATATTAGGGATTAGGTCTTCATTGAATTTACTATCAGCAAGACATAATTCGACAAATGATGGTGTAGATACCCAGATATCAACATTATAATCTTCTAATCTTTTCATAAGTAGTGTTGAATCTTTTTGTACTTCTTTATTTAATATGCAAAGCCTTCCTCCTGAAGCTAAAGAAGTATATAAATCCATAACTGAAAGATCAAAAGAAAAAGGAGCTTGATTCAAGAAACTTTTCTTCTTCTTAAAATTTCCTTCAGAACCTAAATTCATAGACCAATTTACAAAATTAGTTAAATTTTCTGAACTTATTTGAACGCCTTTTGGTTTGCCAGTACTTCCAGATGTAAAAATTATATAAAAAGTGTCATTTGGATTTACCCAATTATTCTCTGTTACTTCTACTGTACTGGTCTCTATATTAAAATCGTCATAAAATAAGTCTTCACCAGAAAAAATATCAGTTTTAACCGTTGATAAGATGAAATCATTATCGACTAAATCTTTTATTTCCTGTACACGGTCATTCGCCATGGATATGTCCAACGGAACATACGCATGGCCGCTTTTAACACAAGCTAAGAAGCATACAATCATATTTACAGATTTATGACCATAAACTATAATAGGCTTTTTGTTTTCCATATTTTCTGAAATAAATCCTGCAAGTCTATCAGATTTATCCCATAATTCTTTATAAGTTATAGAGCTATCACCAGATAACAATGCTACTTGTTCTGGCAATTCATCAACTCTTTCTTTTATTAAATCTAAAATCATATATTCTCCTAAAACTGACTATAAATAAATTCAGGTGCTTGAATTTTAACACTATAAACTCTCATAGCAAATAACGCAAGCATTAAAATATAAAATACAAGCATCCATACTAAAAAGTATAAAAATGGATTACTATTAATTTTCTTTATAAAATTTGTAAACAGCTTCATCCAGATAAACCCATCCTTTCCATCCTAAATGCATTTTATCTTTTAAGAAATATTTTTCATATTCTTTATCTGAAAAATCAGCTACCTTTTGATCATATTTCTTTACTAAATTATTGATACTAGCATAACATTTTTCTCGTTCTTCTTTTGGAAAACCTGCATAATCATACCATGCACCATTAACAGGAACATTTACAACCATTGCATCGATTTTCAAATCTTTACAAAGTTTCAAAAATAATTCTAACTCTTCAAATTCATCGATATTGTCAAGTTTTTTATTATTATCAGCGTTTTTAAATGCCTTAAAATCCTTCTTTATATATTTTTCAAAATATTTATTTTCTATTCCAAACTCATTATTGTTGGATTCTTTTGCCCCAGATGTTTGAGCAACATTTAATAATTCATCAAAATCAATATTTTCTACTTTTACTTTTTCACCATTTGGCGATTTTTTAATCTTATTTGCTTTGTAAAAATCAACTTCGCTTCTTAAGTTTAGTAAATATGATTCAAAGAATCCATTTACCTTGTCAAATAAGCTTTTGTTCATTAAAGATTTATATTCATTCTCAATGTACTTTCTACATCCACTTCCGTCTTTTGTTTTGTTTAATGATTGTTTTATAATTTCATCCTTTAATTCCGGTGAAATATTCTTATTTTCTAAAAAAGCTTTAAAAAGTGGTTGAGAAAACACACTTTCGAATGATGCTTTATCATCTGATGAAGATTGAAACCATTGTGGAGAAACTATGAGAACGACTTTATTATTTTTAATCAAATCGGAATATGCCCCAAGTTTAATTGTTTGGATTAAAGATTGCATATGACCTTTTCCCGATAAAATCATATTAAAATCCGACTTTCCGCTTTTAAAAAGATGTGTAGGATAAGCTATCTTGTCATAAGAAAAAAGCTCAGAAGATCCCAATACTAGAACACTATTTTTTTGAAGTTTTTGGTCCATCGCCAATAGGGAATCATTAACTTCATCTTGATTTATGTACATATACCCCATTGCAATCTCTGGATTTTTTATTTTTTTCTTTAAGTATGCGTTAAATCCAAAAACACTAACTAGTAACAATAAAAATGCTACTACGAAAGCTATTAATTTAATCTTATATTTTTTTGTTTTATTTTCCATTAAAATACCTTCCATTCTGATATGAATCATCAATAAATAAAGTATATCATTTGAAGCTCTCTTGTCAAGAAAAATAGACTTAAATTTATGATTTTATGCTGTTTTTTCGTACCAAAATATTTTAATATTATTATTAAAAATTGTAGTTGAAAAAATCACAAAAATCCGTATACTATATATCAATAATTTAACGTTTGGGGGGAATTATGAAAACCAAATTATATATGTGTGAAGATTCTCATTTGTTGCAAATTCCAAGGTCGATTTTGGATGTTTTAAATTGGAAAGATGATGATATTTTGAATTTAAAAATTAAGGATAACAAACTAATAATCGAAAATTCATCTGATGATGAGATAAATATTGAAGATTTGTTTGAAGATTTTAATGGCAAATATTCAAAAGAAGAAATTGATTGGGGAGAAATGACAGGAAAAGAAGTATGGTAGTAACCGTCCTGATAAATACAACAAGCCATAACTAACGTTATGGCTTTGACTTATTTCTTATCAAAAAACTTTTGTAGTTCTTCTGATGTAGTCCCCACTTTGTCGTCGATGTTCATTCTGTCGGTGATTTTTCCGTCTTTAACTCGAAACACTGCTGGAACTGTTTTGAGGTCGTTGTCGGTTCTGAATTTCTTCAAATCTTCTGGAGATTTCTTGATTCCAGCTACGCTATCTATGTAGTAGATTTCATATTTGGATACGAAAGGTTTGAATGTTTTTGAAAACTTTTGACAATCGGGGCAAGTTTTTCTTCCAAGATACACTGTGATTTCTTTTCCGGCGCTCACTTCATCAAGTTCTTCTACTTTGATTTCCTTGACGCCTTTGATGTTTTGTTCGTACTCTTCGATAGCCTTTTGTTTGTCTTCTTGTGTGGTTACGTTTTTGGATTCAACTCCTGTGGCTTTTTTTGTAGGCTCATCTTGTTTTTGGTTGCAACTTGCAAATAATACCAACATAAAGCTCACGCAAACGATTAATTTGAATTTGTTTTTCATATATTCCCTCCTGTTTTTATTTTATTTTATAAAAAATGAAAGCAGAAGATTATTAATCAACCTTCTGCTTTCATTCTATTTCAAAAATTCTAGTATATCTGAAGGTAATATCGAATCATTTATTTCCATCTTGTTTATTACATGATTGTCCTTAAACTTGAATAAAGATGGTACAGTTTTCAAATCATTCTTTTCCCTAAATTTTTTTAAATCATTAGGTGAATTATTTAAACTTGTAATACTATCAATATAATATATAGTGTAGGACTTTGAAAACAATTTTAGTTTAGATGTAAATAAAACACAATGTGGACATGTTCTTCTTCCCATGTATACTATAATTTCTTCATTTCTACTAATTTCCCACAAATCAGATACTTCTATTTTTTTTAATTCTTTTATATTCTCGTCATATTGTGAATACAATCTTGAATCATCATATTCCCTAGCATAATTTTTAGTATATGTCTTTTTTTTTAAAATTAAGCTAAAAAGAATAAGAATAACAAGAATTCCTATCACAACTAATAAATTACCTCTTTTTTTCATTTCTTATACTTAAGATAATAGAGATTATAGTGATAATTATTAATAAACATGTTCCAAATAATATTATATTACTTAGAACTTCATTTCCATTAAAGTTTCCATCTCGTAGTAAAGTTATTGTAAAATTCATCATTATACTTGCATAAATCAATGAAATGCTAAATGCAATTAAACTTAATATTGGTTTTTTTTTATTATTTTTTCTTGTCAAATAAATCAGATTTATTATGCTGGATAGTAAAAAAACTCCTATTGCACTAGCATAGTTTCTAGTTATTTCATAGATTTCATATTCGCTCATAAAAGTTTACCCTAGTTACATGTGACAGAGTTCATTTTTGTTCTCCATGGTTCTAAGTTCCATTCTTTTTCATATGCTGCATATCCTAATCTAGCATGACAATAAAATTGTTTTTGCATTATACTAGTATTGCGCCAATTAGAACTTCCATGAAACATCGCATATGTTGCATTCCAACCGTTCTTTTTGTCAGCTGCTGACCAATAACTCTTTTTGTTTTTTAGTGTTAGTGTTATTCCGTTACTTCTATTTTCCCAATAACCAGTATAGAAGAACCTATTAAACATAGCCTTATATTTATCCCCTATAGTATCACCAAATGTACCAGCATTATAAATATAAGGAGTTATATTTTCTGGTTGATTACTGTTATATAGTATTTCATCTTCCAGCTGTTGGTCTGCTATCTCTTCTATTCTTTTCATCTCCTTTGTGTCACCTTTTTCGATAGCTTCTTCATAGGCTATCTTTAAACTTTTAAAATCCTCAAACTCACCATAGTTAGATGCTGCAAAGCTAGGCTTTGCAAAAAATACAACCATTAAACAACATACGATTAAAAAACGTTTTTTCATAATGTCCCTCCATGCATCTGATTTGTTATTATTATAATATCATAATTTTATATTAATTTCAATTAATTAATATTTATCGATTATATAACGATTTTATAGTAAGAAAACTAAAAAAATATCAGAGTTTTTCTTTAATAAAACTCTGATATTTATATTTTTACAAACTAAACATATTGTCGTAGTTGTTCATTTGAACCATTGCTAATCTGTAGATTGTTTCGTTGACTGGAGCTTCTAGTCCAAGTTTTTTCGCTTGTCTTACGATTGCTCCATTTAAGAATTCTGCTTCTGTTTTTCTGTGTTTTTGTGTATCTTGTGCTGCAGATGGCAATATGTCTCCGTATTCTTCGAATGCATCTGTGACGTATTTTCTGAAAAGCTTGTCGCCGTCGAAGTCGTAGCCCAATTTGTCAGTAACTGCTATGAATTCATCTGAGATTTTCTTCAAAATGGCTACGGAATTTTCGTCAGTTCTAGTGTATTTTGTGGACAAATGCATTACTGCGCAAGGTAGGTTGTAGATTGCGTTGATGTATAATTTTCTCCACATAATTCTGTCTACATCTGGATTTAATTCTGTTTTGATGTCGTTCATGCTGAATGTTTTTTCGATTTCGTGGAACAATTTATCGTCGTGGTTTTCATTGATAGCGCCAAATATTACGTTGGTTTTGTCGCTGTCGTATCCTGCACTGATAACTCCTGGTTCTTCGATAGATGCAGAGATGAACATAATTCCTTGTGCGATGTTTTCTTCTTTGATGTACTTTTTCAATATGTCTACGTTGCCGATACCATTTTGAAGTGTCATTACGACTGTTTTGTCGCCTACGATGTTCATATTTTCAGTCAAAATCTTTTCTGTATCGTATCCTTTTACAAGAATTACAACGACATCTTGAACTTCCAAATTTTCTGAAGATGTACTTGCAGATGTTACTTTTACTGTGCTTTCGCCGCCAGTTCTGTCGATAATTCTGATTCCATCTTTTCTAATTTTTTCCATGTGAGCTTCGTATGGATCTACTAAATTGACTTCGTTACCAGGAGATTCGATTGCTTTTGCAAGCATACAACCCATTGCTCCTGCCCCTAAAATTGTAATTTTCAATTTATCTCTCCCTTTCAAATTAATTCTCTTGGATATATTTTAACACAGCTTGGTTAAGTTTTGGGATCATTTGTTTTTTTCTTGAAAGAAGTCCCTTTGCCAAGAATGAATTGTTGTCGATTTTAGTATCGAAGGCCCCTGCTAATTGTTCTTGGAACATTCCAGAAACCAAAACTTCGCTTTCTTCTCTAAAGATATCTGTAAGAATTAGTACAAATGTAGCTTCTTTCTTGTCGTTTCTAATTTTGTTCATTTCTTCAAGTAAACTGTCTTTGATTTTGCCAAGATTATCCAAATCCATTGAGAAGATTTGTGCGACTCTACAAGTGTATGATTCGATGTTGAATGTCTTCACATCAGTGTTTAACAAATCTGCTGGTGATTTTCCTTCTAAAGATGTTCCAGCTTTGAACATTTCCATCGCAAATTCTTCTGGGTTGATGTTGGCAATTTTTGCCATTCTATCCAAAATCATTCTATCTGTTTCAGTTGCAGTTGGTGATCTGAACAATAATGTGTCGGAAATTATCGCTGAACACAACAATCCCGCAGTTTGTCTTGTAGGAACAATTCCTTTTTCCAAGAACATTTTGGAAAGAATTGTACAAGTTGATCCAACAGGTTCGTTTCTGAAATAAACTGGGTTTTGTGTAGCTACATTTGCAACTCTGTGGTGGTCGATGATTTCTGTGATGTCGCAGCATTCCATATCATCAACTGATTGGTTTCTTTCGTTGTGATCCACCAAGATTAGCTTCTTCTTTTCTTCATTGATAACGTGATATCTGGAAATATTTCCCACAACTTTGTTTTGATTGTCAACTACTGGATATGATCTGTATCTTGTCTTGGACATTGTGTTTTTCACATCTTCAACAGTGTCTGTCAATGTGAAATTAACCACATCATCTCTTGTCATGACGTAATTTACAGGCACAGATTGTGGAAGAAGACGTGCTGCCATGTATGTTTGGAATTCCGTAGAAATTACTATTATGTCCTTTTGTTTTGCTTTTTCTATCAATTCATCTGATAATTTATTGCCACCAGTAAGTATAATCATGGACACATTCTTATCTATCGCATCTATTTGTGAGTCTTCTCTGTTACCTAAAATCACGATGTCGTTTTCTTCCAAATACTTCGCCATTTGTTTCGGATCCATCGCTCCTACGACCATTTTCCCGGATAACGCTCTGTCTTCTGCTGGAATATTCAAAATATTTGCGCTCAAAACATCGATGATATTTTCCACAGGAGTTTCTGAGTGGTGAAGGATTTGATCGTCCCACACTTCCATGTAACATTTTGTGATGTCAGAAATTGACACAACCCCAAGAAGTCTTTCTTCGATGTCGATTACTGGCAAACTTGCGACATTTTTTTCTTGCATAATATTAGTCGCTTTGTAAAGGCTCGCGTTTTGGGACACGCATGTTGCCACATCAATGCTCAAATCTTTGACTTGTGGCTTCATTGAGTCCTTGAAAGTAGGTGCATCCACTCCAAAATAATCCAACACGAATTGAGTTTCTCTGTTGACATCGCCAAGTCTTATCGCTTCGACGTTCTCTTCTCCAGTTCTTTTCTTCAATTCTTGATAAGATAACGCCGCACAGATAGAATCTGTATCAGGGTTTTTGTGACCAGTTATATATATTTTATCCATATTTTCTCCTTCATAAAAATCAACCAAACATTATTTTTCTGCCGATTGATTGTTTAATTTTATTTTCCTAACCTTTATGATTATATACCAATCTTTTGATAATTTAAACACTTATTGTAAAAAATTTTGTATTTGAGATATAATAACTTAAAGGAGTGACATAAATGGATAAACTTTTAATCGTAGTAGACTTTCAAAATGATTTCGTAGACGGAGCATTGGGCTTTGACGATGCAAGCAAACTCGAAAACAAAATCTGTGACAGAATCAAAAAAGCAAGAAAAGACAATGAACAAATCATCTTCACATTCGATACTCACGAAGAAAATTATTTGAACACACAAGAAGGCAAATTTCTTCCAGTAGAACACTGTATCAAAGGAAGTAACGGACACAAATTGTACGGAAAAGTTGCAGAATTAGTAGAAAAAGACGACATATTAATCGAAAAACCAACATTTGGTAGCATTGAACTTTGTGATTACTTAAGAGAACACGAATTTTCTGAAATAGAATTGTGCGGACTCGTATCCAACATCTGCATACTTTCCAACGCAATACTAGCCAAAACATTCAACCCAGAAGCAACAGTAATAGTCTACAAAAACTTGACTGATAGCTTCGATAAAAAACTAAACAAAGAAACATTCGACATACTCAAAGGAGTACAAGTCGTAGTAAAATAAAATAGCAGCCGTGGCTGCTATTTTTGTTTGTTATTTTATATTATCATCTGAATAACCGATCGATATGTTTTCTTTGAGGACATATTCTTTGGCTGCTTTGTAGTCTTTGTTTTTGTTGAATTCCAACAGCTTATCTTCGTGTTGTTTGGTTACGTCTTTGCCATCTTGAGTCAATACCAAATGTTCTTCGTCCTTGGCAAACTTTTCTAATGTAGCTTTAATTAAAGTATCGTCTTCTTTTTCGGGATTTTCCTTAACGTATCTTTCAATTATTCTATGAGTGTCAGCATCGTCAGCCTTTGTCATGTTAGTTAAAAAATACGCATTGCACACAAGTGATATTGCAAAAAGTATTGCCACAATTGTAAATTTTTTATCATTTTTCATGATACTCCTCCTTTTTTGAAAACCTTTTTATAAACTGTTACGATAGCTTTATCGTTAAGTTGATTATATCATTTTTTTTTTTGAAAAATCAACAATAAAACCATTCTTTGACATTTTGTAACCATCAATCATAATCATATAAATATCGTTATCATACATTTCTTCTTTTACAATTTATTGTATTCTTTTGTTAAGCTATCTCTCAACATTTCAATATTTTCCAAATATTCATACGTTGAATCATACACTTGGTTGATTTCTTTTCTAATTCTCCAATCTGTAAATGGGTTGTCGAACACAATGTCTAGCATAAAATCTCTCATTGAATACAAATCACCGAAGTCTTCCAACTCCATGTGAATATCCGACAATTCTTTTTGCAATCTAAGTGAAAGATTTTCGATTAAGTGAAGTTTGCTTTGCGCTTTTTCCATTTTGCTTCTTTTGAAAAAGCCAATCATACCATCGCCAAATATAAAATCTGCCATCGCCCAGTTTTTCGCCGATTTCAAATCGTTAAGTACATCTTCAAGTTTTATCACCAAATCATCGCACACATCAATAGCTTCTTTTATTTCTTCTTTTTGCATAGTCTACTCTCCTTCTTATACAATATTTACCACAAAAATCGTCAATTTATTCACTATTTGACGTTTTGTAATAATTGGAGACTACTTGTCACGATAATGCGACCCACATTGAACTATTTTTATTACATCATTCTCAATTCTATACACAATTCTATTACAATCATCGATTCTCCTACTCCAATATTTAGATAAATCCCCCGTTAATGGTTCAGGCTTTCCTATTCCATCATATCCATTACGGTCAATATCTTTTAGAAGTTTTAGTATTCTTTTTAAAGTTTTTTTGTCTTGTTTCATCCAATATTCGAAGTCTTCCCATGCTGCGTCACTCCATGCCTTAATCATCCAAATTTACCTCATGAATAGTACCGCCAGTTTTTTCCATTTGTTCTATGGATTTTTTTAATCTTTCAATGTTTTCAGCGCTGTAAAATGGATCTTTTTCTGTAGATATTTCAAAAGGAATTTTTCTTTGTCTTACAACCGTTCTTGCGAATATATTAAAAGCTGTTGACATGCTCATTCCAACCTCTGAACAAAATGAATCAAATTGCTTTTTTAGATTTTCATCCATTCTTATATTAATATTTGTTTGTGCCATAATACCAGCTCCTTTCAACATTATTTTATCACAAACAACATACAAATAACATACATTTTAAATATTTTCGCTAAAAAAATCCACCAGATTTTAAAACCTAGTGGACTTGCTTATACCATTAATTTTTCATCTCCATTGTACACTTCATCTATTATCGCAGAGCCGATGCACACTTCACCGTCGTAGAACACTGCTGCTTGTCCTGGTGTTACGGCTTTTGTGTCGTCATATGTGACTTCCACATGAGTGTCGTCGATGAATTTGACGTGCGCACGGATGTCTTTTTGTCTGTATCTGAATTTCGCTGTACAATCGAACTCGTTTCTGTCCAAATGACTAAGCGATGTTTCAAATTGACTGGCGTATAATTTGTTGGAGTACAATAATGGATTGTCTTCTCCTTGGCATACGATTAATTCATTTGTCGCCAAATTTTTCCCGCATACAAACCACGCTGCTCCATCTCCGCCAATTCCAAGCCCTCTTCGTTGACCGATTGTGTGATACATAAGCCCGTTGTGTTTGCCCATTATATTTCCATCGACATCTACGATGTTTCCTTGTTTTGCTGGCAAATAATGTGACAAAAATTCATTGAAGTTTCTCTCTCCTATGAAGCAAATTCCCGTAGAATCTTTCTTGTCAGCCGTAGCCAAGTTATATTTCTTCGCTATCTCACGCACTTCTTTTTTTTGAAGTTCTCCAACTGGAAACATTACGTTTTTGATTTGGTCTTGTGTAAGTTGGCTTAGAAAATACGTCTGATCTTTGTTATTATCAAGCCCACGAAGTAGCTTCACTCCGTCATCTCCTCGTTCAATTCTCGCATAGTGACCCGTCGCCACATAATCTGCGCCTAATTTCATCGCAAAATCCAAGAACGCTTTGAATTTGATTTCCTTGTTGCACATTATGTCGGGATTGGGTGTTCTTCCTTTTTTGTATTCGTCCAAGAAATAAGTGAACACCCTGTCGTAGTATTCCTTCTCAAAATTAATCGAATAATAATCTATGCCGATTTTATTCGCAACAGCCACCGCGTCCTTGTAATCTTCTTCTGCCGTGCAGACGCCATCATCATCTGTCTCGTCCCAATTTTTCATGAAAATTCCCACGACATCATATCCTTGTTGTTTCAACAAAAGTGCCGCAACTGACGAATCCACGCCCCCACTTATTCCTACTACTACTTTTATTTTCGAATTATCCATTGTATTTTCCTTTTTCGTACAAATCATTTAACACATTTACTGCTTTCAATATTTCTTCTTCTGTATTTTTAAATCCAAAGCTAAACCTCACCGAATGTTCTGCCCTTTGTCCGTCGTACATATTTTCAATCACATGTGAATTCGTGATGCTACCTGCAGAACAAGCAGAGCCTACCGACACGCACACCCCGTGCATATCCAAATAAGTCAACAAGAAATCATTCTTCTCAAACGGAATGTACAAGTTCAAAATATGAGATGCAGAATTATCCACGTTACCATTAATTTTGTAATCAAAATGGATATTTTCAATGAAAATCTTCTTCAAATTTGCAATATACTCACGTTCTTCGACAGATTTTAAAAGAGATTTCTCCAAAGTAAACGCCCCCATCACAAAAGAAGTGCCACCTCGTCTGTAATTTTCTTGCTCACCTGCATAAATCAGATTATCCAAATCCTTCCTTATATACAACACTCCAAATCCGTTGAGTCCTCCTAGTTTGTGTCCCGAAAACGACAACGAATCGCAGTGCAAATCCTCAACATCGACATCCACATGACCCACCGATTGAGTCGCATCGATATGATACCAAATCTCCGTATCCTTCAAATATTCTCCAAGTTTTTTCACAGGTTGAATAACTCCCGTTTCATTGTTTACATGTTGAAGAATAATTAGCTTTGTATTAGGTGTGATATTTCGAATAATTTCATCGCAATCAACCACACCGTTTTGTTGTGCATCTATCAAAATTACATTAGATTTGTTGTGATCTAGTGGATTCAAAATAGATGGATGCTCTATTTGTGATGTGATAATATCGTAATTCTCATCAGAAAAATTATTGATAATATAATTGTTGGATTCACTCGCACCGCTTGTGAACACAATCCTATCATCAGAAGTATTCAAAAACTTCGCAATCTCATGACGAGAATTCTCCAAAGTCTTCTTCGCTAACCTTCCCATTTTGTGAATACTATCAGCATTCGCATCAAAATCCATCATATTATTCATAATATATTCAATAAGCTCCACCCTTTTCAAAGATGTCGCCGCATAATCCAAATAAATCATAATCTAACCTCACTTACATGCTATTATACTATAGTTTTTCAACAAAAAAATCAACACCAATTTCTCACACTAAAAAACCTCAATGCGTTAATTTGCATCGAGGTTTGTCAATAATTTCAAATTTATTCTAATTTTTCCGAAAATTTTAAATGTCTTAGTTCTCGTTTCTTTTTAAAATCTTTCAAGAAAACAAACATCAAAACCATACACACAAGCATTACTATCCCAAAAATCGAAGAAAAACTTTGCACCACAGCCTCATTCGAAGAAATAACCACACTGAAAGTGTTGTTAATCATGTGAAGAAGAATGGATGCGTAAATGCTTTCTGTGTAATAATACACCGCACAAATCACAATTCCACCGATTAATGCATAAGCTCCTTGGAACAAATTAAAATGGAACATTCCGAACACAATCCCATTCAGAATAATTGCCCATTTATAAGGAAGAAGTCGTTCGTTTTCTGTGAATAAAGTCCCACGCAACATCAACTCCTCTGAAATCGGAGCGAAAATCGTAATAGGTAGAACGGACAACATCATATTGCCCTTCATCAATTCTTCAGACGCCTTGTTGTACACTTCAAGGCTGGACACGATTTGTGGGAAGAATTTGCCCAAATACATCATCAAAGCAACAGTAATATTGATAAGACCCATAAGACCAATTCCCACCACGAAAAGCTTCACGATTTCAGAAAAAGAAATCTTTCTTTTCTTTAAATAATCCCTATTGTATTTCGTTTGAAAAATCTTCGTTCTAAATTTAATGATTAAAAGGAAAATAATAATCCTCAGAATTTGTCCACATAGAAGAAAAGCCGCCCCGTTTTTCGCATAAAAATCTTGGAAATTACCATCAAATCCTACAAATTGGGCAACAATTCCTCCAATCACTCCAACAATAAGTTCTGGAATTACGAACAAAAGCAAAAGGATAACCCCTTGTAAAATCGCAATCAAAAGATTAGAAAATTTTAGTTTTTTTGTATTCTCCATAAAAACCTCCAGTTGATTATATATACCCAAGTTTTCTTGCAATTAAAAATCAAGCACTAGGCTTGATTTAAAATTATTCTTCATTTTTGTGAAACTTTCCATCTTCCAATTCATATTCCACAAAATCTTGTTTTTTCAAATTATCTGTCAAATACTTGTCGTGACTCACAACTACGATAGTTTTTGATTTTCTTCTCAAAACTTCGATATATTCTATCAGCTTGTCCTTCATTCTAAGATTAAGTGTGTTCGAGGGCTCATCCATTAGAATAACAGACGGCTCATTCACCAAAGCTCTTGCAATGGTCACTTTTTGTCTTTCCCCACCTGATAGAAATTTTACTTTTTTGTTCAAAATATCCGTTATTTCAAATTCTTCGCTAATCTCTTGAATTCTTTGTTTTCTGTCAGCTCTCTTGTATTTCGATGAGTAAATTAATGGTATGAGAATATTATCGTAGGTAGTCTCTGATTCTATCAAATTGTATTCCTGAAAAATAAACCCAAACACTTCATTCCTGTATTTAGACATATCTTTTTCGGTAAAATCTCCAACTGATTTGGAATCCAGAATATAATCTCCTGAATATTTCCTATCCAACAAACCCACAATCTTCAAAAAAGTAGTCTTCCCTGCTCCGTTTTCTCCTGAAATAATGATATTGTCCCCATCGTTTATATTCATTTCAGCATTATCCAATACAAGAAGTTCTTCCTCGTTTGTGCTGAATTTTTTGGTCAAATTTTTTATTTCTATCATAATCAATCACCTATCAAATCAATCAGATCGCTTCTTTTCAAAATCAAATACATAACTATTTCTAATATCAATATACATAAAATCATGTAAATAAACGCCACTACCGAAAAAATATTAATTGCAAATCCATTTAATACGAAAATTAAACAGAATGTTGCAACATTTACTAAAACTACGAAAACGGAGTTTCGTGCCATAATATCCTTGGTTCTAGCTCCTGATAAAATGTGTATTTTGTATTCTTTTTGTAAGCTTTTTAGCATATATTTGAAGAAAATCACAAAACTCAATATAGTTATACCCATCGTAATCAGACAATACGGAACAATGTATTTGAGGATGAATGTATTTTCATCGTCGTCGTGTTTTTTATTTGTATTATTAATGACCATTAGCTTGTTGTCGTCGAAAATCTTCTCAAATTGTCTGTCAATGCCTTTATTTATCTCATCTTCTGAAAACTTTGCATTCTCAATTAAACCAAGTACTTCTCCATCTTGAAACTTGTAGCCACTAACATTTTTATATTTATCAGATTTTATTTCCAATAATACTCTTTTATCATAATCAATATAGCTTTTGATTTCTTGATTCATCATATCATAGTCCATCGCATCATGAGTAACCACTTCAAATTCCGCCTCATTCTTCAAGTCAGTCACATTTTTATTATCAACTAACCAAAAAACTCTGCTACTAGTGTTTTTGTTGAGTTTTCCATACAACACAAATATCCCTGTATCACAATTTCTACAAAGTGATGAATTCGTAGTATAAGTGTGCCCGTTTTTCAAAAATATATCGTCCAGTTTTTTTCCATAAGTATTCGAATAATCGTATCCCTTGTCATCAGTTGTCTCTAATACAACAGCGCTATAAGCCTGTTCACTTAATTGAAACTCTGCGAAGGTATTTCTCAAATAAGCATCTGTTGCAGATTCCACGATTGTTCCCAATGAGAAAATTAAAAGCACCATCAAACAAAACACAACTTTATTTCTGAAAACATCCATTAGCCCTAGTTTAATATTATCTTTTATCATACAAGACCTCTTTTTCAAACTCATCGTAGCTGATTTTAGCTCTTAAAGCACTCAAAATCACAGTCAATATTATTAGAATAATCTGCAATTGCAATATAAGATAAATCGTGATTTTGTTTTCATTAATAATTGCAAGATATCCATACGTCAATGCTGTTGATATTGCACATGTTATAAAACTATACTCCAAGGCTTTTTCAAGGAACATCTTCATGATGTCTTTTCGTTTTGCACCAAAATTTGCACTTACAATTACGAATTTCTTGTATTTGTTCAAAAACATCCACAATGCAATTGCATACATTGCCAATGCCATGACCGTACTATTAGTAATAAACTGAGCATACACCTTGTATTCTGGATATGATTTTATTAAATCCCTTAGAGTAAGCTTGTCGTACATTTTAATTTCTTTTCTCTTGTATCCGATTTTTTTAAGAGATTCTGCAATCGCTTTCAATGACTTATCATCACTAGAATCTATGTAAAGTGTTGAAATGTTTTCTGGTTTAATTGTGAATAGATTTCTCACTACATCGACTTTTCCATCATTAGCAATGTCAGATTGAACATCAAACATATTAATTATCTCAGTATGATAATTATTTTCTACTTCTTTTTTATCGTAATCCGATATTTTCCCTTCTACAAAATCAATCACTGGATATATCAAAATAGACACATTATTTTTGTTTTTGTAATCTTCTTTTGAAAAATACCTAGATGTAGCTGGATCAATTATTTTTGAAGAACCCATATAGTATTTCATCACTGGATCATATATTGCAACATCTTTGGAGTTTTTTATTTCAGCTACAACTGATATGTTTTCATTCATATTAAGAAAGTCAAGGCTATGATTATTATTGTTTGATTCAAAAGCTATAAGTTTGTCACTCATAAAATAAGGAGAAGGTTTTCTGTTGTTCCCATATAAATAATTAAATCCAAATATCAGTGTCGAACTAGTCAGAAATATCAATAGGATTATTATTTTATTGTCTTTTAGTCTCATATCCCCCTCCTTTTGATTTTGCATATCGTTTTCTTAACCCAATTATATATCTTATTATTGTATTTGTAAATCATTTGATATATTATTTTAAAATTTTGGGTAATAATCTATTAACAGAAAAATAAATTTAGGAGATTATTATGAAACAAAAATACGAATACAAATACGTTGAAGTGAGAACTTGTGGATTAGCATCAGATGATTATAAAAAAATCATAGATGATCATGCCAAGGAAGGTTTTAGGTTTGTGACTACTATCAATAAAACTAAAATAGCTATTGGATACAATCCTAAAATTGATTTGGTGTTTGAAAGAGAATGTGAGCAATAAAAAAATCAAGCACAAGGCTTGATTGATTTAAGCTTTTGATACGGCTTGATTTGCCATTTTGATTTCTGAATTTGGAAGTTCTACTTCGAATTGTCCTATCAAAAATGATGATATTACAGTTGTCAAAAGTGAGAACATAATTCTGTCGACTGGAATGTATAAAAGTGACAGTGCCAACACTGTTATATCCGAGAACAAATACGCTAATGATATTTTGAGTCCCGATTTAGTGGATATCGTCATTGCTAAGGCGTCGTCTCCACCTGCTGCTCCACCTTCACTTACTACAAGTCCGCATCCTAATCCTATGCAGATTCCTCCGACAATACTTGCTAACAATGGCACATCGTACATACTTGGTAACACTGGCCCTATAATATTGAAAAATTTCGCAAATGCGGCAAATGATATTGTGGCTACGAAAGCTTTCTTCACAAAATCAAATCCCATTATTGAAAATCCAAGAACGTAGCAGCTCACATCCAATACTACTGATGTTATTGATTGATCCAATCCGAAGATTTTGTTCAAGAACAACATCATTCCAAGTACTCCGCCCTCAGTTACGCCTGATTGTTTATGTACGTTCACTACTGCGAACGCCATTATTGCACATCCTAAGATTATTTTTAATAATCCTTTTTTACTTAATCCGAAAAATTTTAGCATTCTACTAAGCATATTATCTTCCCCCGTTTAGAAATTAGGAAGTTAAATTTGACCACGAAAAAAAGACTGCGGTTCAAGTTTAACTTGCCTTTGCAATCTCTGGTTTTGATGCTTTTTTGTTTGCTGATTTTTTCTTGTAAAAACTCTGAACCTTATTGTTCTTTTTAGCCTATAAGAGTATCACATCAGATCCTTTCCAGGCTCTTTATCGAGCAATAGTCATCAGATAAAAACTACCAAATATTTATTTGGTACCCATAGATAAATAATTACAATGAAATTATATACTAATTTTAGCAAATTGTCAATGGTTTTGGTAAAATGTTGGAAAATTGTATGTAAAATTTTGGTATGATATGTGTGCTGTTTACACTTTCGCTTTAATATTGTATAATTAAAGCGAAAGTGACGGTGAGATATATGAATGCATTGAAAAATCATCTAGAAAATAATTCAATAATTACAAATGAAGATGCGATGAAACTTGGCTATCACAGACAATTTTTGTCAGATTTATCAAATGTTGGCAAATTGGAAAGGCTACGACCTGGAGTTTACCAAGTTAATGGAGAATTGACTGATGATTTCGTTCTGATTTCTTCTAAAAGCAAGAGGATCGTTTTTTCACATCAAACAGCGTTATATCTTCATGATTTATCAGACAGGACGCCAAATATTTTTCATATATCCGTTCCACAGGGTTATAATGCCAGTCATATTAAAAAAAGATATAAGAATTTGAAGTTGCATTATATTCAAAAAGAATTTTTTGATGTGGGAATTTCAGAAATTGAAACTCCATTGGGAAATAACGTTGCTGTCTACGATATAGATAGGACGATTTGCGATATTGTAATGAACAGGAAAAAAATTGATACTCAAATTTTCACGGATGGAATTACAAGATATTTTAAATCAAATAACAAAAATCTAAGAAGACTTATTAAATACAGTAGGATATTGAATATAGAAGAAGATATAAGAAAATATATAGAGGTATTATCGTGATTAATATAGAAAGCATCAAGGCAAAGATAAGAAATTTAGCAAAAAATAACAACTTAAGTTCTCAAGAAGTGTTACAAATGTTTCTTTTTGAAAGATTTTTAGAAAGATTATCAAAATCTAAATACAAGTCTAATTTTGTAATTAAAGGTGGTTTTCTTGTATCGTCTATGATTGGTGTTAAAAATAGAACTACAATGGATATGGATAGCACTATTAAAGGAATTCCTCTTAATGAGGACAATTTAATGAAAGTTGTGGATAGTATAATAAATATTGATATTGATGATGGAATCGAATTTGAAATAAAGGACATTTCATATATTAGAGAAGATGATGAATACGAAAATTTTAGAGTATCATTAATTGCTAATATTGGTAAAACAAAAAATCCTATGAAATTGGACTTAACTACTGGTGATGTTATAACACCAAGTGAAATAGAATATTCTTATCCTTGTATTTTCAACGAAAATGACATTAGAGTTTTCGCTTATCCAATTGAAACTATTATTGCCGAGAAATACGAAAGCATAATAAAAAGAAACATAACAACTACTAGAATGAGAGATTTTTATGACTTATACGCTCTCTACAACCTTAAGAAAAACGAAATAGATATGGATATTCTAAAAACTGCAATTATAAGGACTTCTTCAAGACGAGAAAGCTTAGAAACCATTAAAATTGCTTATGAAATTATAGAAGATATAAAAAATGATCCTTATTTAAAAGAATTGTGGGATGTTTATATAAATGAAAATAAATATATAGGTGAATTGAGTTTTGATAATGTTGTCGATATAGTAAAAATTATTTCTGAGAAAATTGAAGATATGTAAATAAGAAAAGCCCTCAAAAGTTAGAGAATTACCTTCTGAGGGCTGTAATTTTTTGTACTAAAAAACCCCAAAAGCTATAAAACTTTTGAGGCTTGATTGTCTTAGTTTAATAAGTTTCTTTGAAGATTTCGAAGAATCCTTGTGGATGATCACATGCTGGGCATTTCTTTGGTGCTGTTTTCCCTTCGTGAATGTAGCCACAGTTGTTGCATTTCCATAAGTATACTTCTTCTCTTTCGAATACTTTTTCTTTTTCGATATTTTCTAATAATTTTCTGTATCTTTTTTCGTGAGCTTCTTCAACTTCTCCGATTTCAGTGAATACACGTGCGATTTCCTTGAATCCTTCTTCTTCAGCGATTTTGGAGAATTCTGGATACATTTCAGAATTTTCGAAGTGTTCTCCTTCTGCTGCTGATTTAAGGTTACTCTTAGTGTCTCCTAAATGAACTGGGAATCCTGCTTCGATTTCTATTTCAGCATCTTGTAAATCTTCACTCAAAAATTTCATGAATCTTTTTGCGTGTGCCATTTCGTTTCTTGCTGTTTCTTCAAATATCATAGAAATTTGAACGTATCCTTCTTTTTTTGCAGTCTTTGCAAAGTATGTATAACGCATATTTGCTTGACTTTCCCCTGCAAATGCTGCCATTAAATTAGTAGCTGTTTTAGTACCTTTTAAGCTTGCCATAAATTTTCCCCCTTGTAAATTTGAATGAATTTAACAATTCATTTCTAATATAACTATACCACAAACCAAGAATTTTATCACATTACATGTCAGATTTGTTCAAGTTCAAATCGTTAATAATTCCCTTTGTTCCAACTTTTATAACCGTTGGAGAGCCTTCTTCGATTATTTCTTCCTTTTTAATTGTCGGTTGTCCGTTGATATCTTCGTAGTATAATTTCTTAATAGTATGTGTTCCCTTTTTTATCACGATTTCTTCACCTTGACGCATATTATTATCGTAAATTTTTTCAATCTTAGGATTTTCTTCTACAATTGCCACGTCTTCTCCGTATTTTTTCACACTAATCACCTCTTTTATTATTATACCTTAGATTTCATTTATTTATTCAGCTTATAAGTAGTGTGTTATTTATTAGATTTTACAATAAATGAAGTGTTAAAACTATGATAAAATATAGCTATAGTATTAATAAAGAAACGAATAACAATAAACAAATTTAAGAAAAGGGATGATTTTTATGAGAAAATTCAAAATTTTAGCATTATTATTAATGGCGAGTTTAATGTTCGCAGGATGTTCTAAGGAAGATAATAAACAAACTTCTTCTACAGAAGAAAAAACAGAAGAAAAAACTGAAGAAAAGAAAGAAGAAAAGACTGAGGAAAAAACTGAAGAAAAGAAAGAAGAAGCACAAGAACCTACAGCTGATAATCCTATGATTGTTGACGAAGCTAACAAACAAATCAAAGTTTATGCTGAAGTTAACGATAAGTTCAAAAACGAAAGCACAATGCATGCTATCGTAGCAAAATCAGGTAAAAATAACGAACAATCAATGTTTGTTTCTTATGCTAACCAAAATGATTTGTACGATGCATTAGAAAAATTGGGCGGAAAACCAGGTAACAATGTTACTATGGACAACATGGGAAAAGAAGCCGTTAAAGGTGATAAGATTGATCTTACATTCAAATTCCAAGGATCAGACAATGAACAAGGAATCAACGATGTTATAAAAGATTCTTCAGGAAAAGAATTCGACATAAGATTTGGTGGTAACCAAAAACCAGCAAAAGATATGAATACAGGTTGTATGACATGTTTGCAAAGTTGTCCTTTGGGAATAACTTCAAACGCAAATCAATTAATCGGCGCTGACGAAAAAGACGGAGTAAAATATACTTTGGCTGATTCAGTTCCAGCTGATAAAACACCTGTTGTTATCACTTATAAATTAGCTAACTAACCATTTCATTTAAAATTCTCTATTTAAAAAGGTAGGCTTTTATTAGCTTACCTTTTTAATTTTTGTATGTATTTGCATTCAAAAAACGCCCACAGTTGTGAGCGCTTGTGTTATAAGAAAACAATGTTTGTAGTTTCTATCCAATTTATCACTATGTTGTAAATGAAAAGTCTAACAAATCTCAATCCAATGTACAAAGACATGAATGTGATGATGACGTAAGGTATTTTCTCAAATTTGAAGTTTTTGATGTTAAGTCCCAAGAAAAACAACAATATAACGAAGGCTTCTGCAATAACAATGTAAACTCCCAGTGGATAAAGTGCCATTGACATTGCTGCTTGAAACATAACTAATAGCAATATGCTGTAGTTTTCGTCTTCTCGCCAATCATCTTTTACGAAAAACTTGTTAGCTACTCTGTAAATTATTTTGAATTTAAGAATAGCAAACGCAAATATAAACACGCATCTTATCGCAAAATAAATGTATCCTACGAGAAAGTTTCTTCTGATAAATGCAATTGTGTCAAAGCTTGAATAATAGTCCAAAATAGCTGTGACGATAAAAGCTAATAATCCCATTTTAAACAAGCCGTTTTTTTTATTTTTGAATCGATTTTTCGGAAGTTCCAGTGTTTCTCCCATAAACTCGAAAATCTCGTATACATTATCGTAAAGCTCAGATTGTTTGCTATTCATTTGATCAATTTTATTTAATTTATTCATAAGCAAACCCTCCCTTTTTCGCTTATCATATATATATTATACATCATTTCAAAGTAGAGTTTCAATCATTCCATCGATTATTTGTAATAACTACCAGCATACTCGTATTTTTTACTCGTGTATATTGTTTTGTCTTCTGTAAATTTTATGTCGACCTCTTTCGTTGATAAATATTCTCCATTTACTTTGTAGTTATCTGCGTTGGAATTTTTGAGTATCAATATTCCATTAACCGTAATTTGTGGAGTTTTTGGGACTTTTTCATTTTCTACATAATACACGTTGCCCTTGTCGATGAACACTCCGTCTATCGTAACATCGTTAAGTATTGTGATATCTTCTGAATCAATTAGGATGTTTTTCTCTTTTCTGGAAAATTGTACTAATTTAGTCAGAAATTCATCATCTATTTCTGTTTCTTTATCTCCGTCATTTTCTTCATAGGAATTTTCCTTTTCATCTTCCGAAACTTCTTCGTTGTTTTGATTTATTTTTTCGGCTACGAATTCGTTGTATTTTTCATCAGCAACCTTTTTGTCCACGAAATACGTTTCATCATTCAATGAAAATATTAAACAATCTTTTATTCCGATGCTTTTCTTTCCTTCAATGATTTCCGGCAACAATTCGTCGATTTTTTCTTCTGATATAATTCTTTTTTCAAAAGGATTTTTCCTATTATACACCATTCTAGTCGTTACTCTGGATCCATTATTGTCTGGATAACTGCTTGTAAATGAGAAGATTTTTGCTGCTCCATCTTTCTCTTCGTAATAATCAATCTTCGTCGGATGATTGAATTCTGGGATATCTGCAATCTGCAAGGTAAATGTTCCACTTTTAGAATTTTTCTTCAATTCTTCATCAAAAAGTTTCCTTTGACTTATGATTCGAACCTTTGAATAAGCATTTGCCTTGGCTTGAATGTAGTCGTATTTGTAGGTGTTGACAGTTCTGATATTTTTCACTTGAACTATCAAAAACGCAATGACAATCATCAACACGAATATCATGTAAAGAGCATAAATTGTGATATAAGCTTTGGATTTTCGTTTCATTTTACCTTATCTCCGATGTAGACTACCAGTTTTTTTCCATTTTCTTTTAAATAAATGTAGTTGTCGTCATGACTAAATGTGAAATCATCGGCGTTCTCCTTGAGTTTGTTCTGAGTTATCCTACCGTTGGGCCCGTGTTCTTTTAAATCATCAAAACTACTAGGATCTGTAAAAGCGTATCGTATGATTTTGCCGTTTTCTTTTGTAAAATACACATAATTTTTCTTATTATCAATATATTTTACTAGGACAAATCCCATTGATTGGTCGAAATGAGTCCAATTAGGCTTTTCTGTAATTACAGACCTCGACCTTTCGATTTCGTTTTTTATGTAATATGAGCAGTGGTCGACATCGTCTACGTTGTTTTTCAGAGTAAAACTCGACTGCATAATTTTAAAATTAGTCTTAAACGATAGGAAAATCACACCCAACACTACGGAGAATATGAACAAACTCACCATAACTTCAAGCAACGTAAATCCCCTACTTTTCTTTGTAAAATGACACATCTTTCGCAATATCTCCATTAGTTACACTGACATTTACCTTAACCAAATCTCCCACATCATCTTTTGTTACAACGACTTTTGAATTCTCATCAACAATTGAATCATCCACATCATCGTGCGCTTTCAAATATTCCACAGAATTGTCCAAATCACGTAGCACAACATTTTCAGTGTAGGATTTATCCTGCATCGTAATCACATTTTTAAGCTGTGGATAGTACACTACGACACAAAGACTCACCAAAAACAATGCAAATAAAACCTCAAGCAGTGTAAATCCCTTATTTTTTCGTCTCATCCACATCCACTCTCCCTGTCGCTATGTAACAATTTATCCTGTATGTTTTGTTTTTCGTTTCGTAATAAATAGTCGGAAAACGTGTTGCTGCAGATGACTTGGATATATTTGCCCCGATATTTCCAAGGTCAAATGTACTTGCCCCATCTTTATTTAAATAAAGTTTGCCGTTTTTCAATTCTCTTTCGAAAAGATTCTTCATTTTATTAGAATCGTAAAAATAATAGTAATTTGTGTCGAATCGAAATTGAATACTTCTTCCCGAATTCATCGCAACACTTCTGGCACTTTTCAAATCGCTAACAAGCGTATTAATCTCTTTTCTACTTGCAACATCAGTTTTGAAGTCGTATTTAAAAACGCAAGTCATAATCACAACAGAAATAATGAATAGACTCACCATCACCTCTATTAAACTGAATGCCTTAGCTTTCATTTTTAATTTAGAAAACATTTCCCATCACCACATACAATAAAAAAGAAGACCAAATCACAGGAATGAATGCAATCTCCTCATTCTCTTCTTTTCTTATAATATAAATCAAAGCCCTGATTCCACTAATAATTCCCAGATAAAACACAAAACTCACCAAATCTGTGAGGCTTTTGCTCATGCCAAGTCCTAGAATAATCAAACAATCCACATTACCCATAAACTTTTCCTTAGTGAAAAAATTAATCATCAAAATAACCAATAATAGCAGAAAACTCGTCAGAAAAAATTTAGAAAACACAGAAACAATAATGCTACAAATTATGAAAAACAAAACATTAATCCAGTACACCTCATTAGTTTTGAAATCATCAACCATCATGTCGCTACAGCCAAGTAATAAAGCAAAGTCGTAGATTGATGTTGTATTCGTAATGCGGAAAATCGCATACAAAAATACCGAAATCAACGCAAACACTCCAACGTTTTTGATGGACAATCTCTTCAAATATAAATCCATCAAACATTTAGCTATCAACATCAAAACTATTATGGTTTCCATATTTTCCTCCATAACAATATTATATTATATTTTTAGCTAAAATAAACATTTTATTGTAAAGTATTGGTTGATTTCGGTCGGTAAAGCTAGTCAATCATTTTACGTAAATAATCGCTGTCTATTATGCGAATTTCCGTTCCTTCTATGTAAATCGCCTTGTCTTCAGCGAACTTCTTCAATTCCTGATTCAAGCTTGGTCTGTTGACGCGAAGAATATCTGCAAGCATAGTTTGTGAGGTTGGAAGTTTCAAATAATCCACTTCTTGCAAATGGAGTATCCAATAAGCTAGCCTCTGTGATACTTTTGAATACTGAGTCGCTCTGATTACAAGCTTGTTAAAACAAGTGTATTCAGCTACAAATTTCAGGATATTTTTCGTTAGGACGATGTCTGTATCCATTATTTTCTCAAACTCTTTTAGTGGCAAGAAATACACTTTTGTTTTCTTGGTAGCATATACATCGTATGGAAACTTTCTCGTGTGTCCAAAATACAAGTAAAATGGAAATGCGTCCCCTGCAAAATAATACGAGGACACTATTTCCTTTCCATTTATGGTGTATTCACACGCTTTTAAGCAACCTTTGTCAATAAACATTGCATTCTTCAAATCTTCTTCCTTGCTAAGAACCTTTTCACCAGATTCATAGTTTTTCGAAAAAACATCTAATTTAAGTAGCTCTCTCTTTGATCTGTCCGATATATTATCGAATAGTTTAAAGTCTAATATTTTCATTTAAAACCCTCTTCTCTTACTTAAATTCTAACAAAAAAAGTTTTTAGTGTAAATCATTTAACTGATATTTGATACAATAAAATACCAGAATTAGATTGGTTTCTAACTCTGGTATAATATATAAGAGATATGAAATTGTTTTACTAGAATATTCCTAGTCCTTTAAGGAATATTATTATCAATACAAATGGTAAAACATATGATACGTATTTCATAAACTTAGGCACTTTTATAGAATTTGCTCCGTTATTGACATCTTCTCTAAATACATCGAATTTCCATTTGAATAATGTGTAAAGTATCAACGCTATAGCGCCAAGTGGCATCAATATATTTCCTGATAAGAAGTCTGCAAAGTCGAACAAGTTTTTGTCCATTATTGTGACTGACTTTAGTATGTTTTGTCCAAATATAGTTAACAATCCCACAACAAATATTGATGTTAGTGCGTAGATTACGCCTTTTTTTCTGTCAATATTAAGTAATTCAGTAAATGATGAACTTACAGGTTCCAAATATCCTAATGCGGATGATAACGCTGCAAAGAACATCAATAAGAAGAACAATACTCCGAAAAATCTTCCGAATGGCAAATTCATAAACACGTTACTCATAGTTACGAATAATAGGTTTGATCCTGAATCTGGTTGTAATCCTAGTGCAAATACTGCCGGGAATATTGCAAATCCAGCGATAAGAGCTGCCAGTGTGTCAAATCCTATAACCATTAATCCATCTGTTGGTATGTCTGAGTCTTTGTTAAGATAAGATCCATATACAAATGCACCACCACTTGCGATTCCTACTGAGAAGAAACATTGTCCTAGTGCTGCTAGTATGGATTCTGCATTGATTTTTGAGAAATCAACGTTCATATACCATTTAACACCTTCAATTGCATTTGGAAGAGTTATTGATCTAATTACAACTGCTATTAGCATTATAAATAATGCTGGCATCATAAATTTACAAGCTTTTTCCAATCCGTCGTTTAAGTTTTTAGCTGAAATGACACCAATTATGATTGTACAAATCAATGTAAATATTAAAAGCGTCATTGGAGAATCCAACATTTTACCAAAGTTTTCAGTGTACTGTGTTGCTGTAAATCCTGTCATTTCCCCTGTAAGCATTTTCACAAAATAGTTTAATATCCAACCCATTATTTGAATGTAGTAAGTTAGAATGAAAAACGCACTCAATACTCCAAGCCAACCGAAACTTACCCAAGGGCTGCCTTTTTTAGTTAGATTTCTCATTCCTGCAATTGGACTCGCTTGCGCTTTTCTACCAAGTGTAACTTCCATATAGAATAGAGGTATCCCAATGAACACACATATTAGAAGATAAACTAATACGAACGCTCCCCCTCCATTTGTACCAACTAGATATGGAAATCTCCACACATTTCCCAATCCAATGGAAAATCCAGCTGCCGCCATGATATAACCAAATCTACTATTCCAATTACCTCTATTGTCGCTCATAATTACACCCCCATTAAGACTTAAATATAGTCGGTTTGTCGACTTTTGTTTCTAATGCCTTGATTGCACGTTCAACCAATTCTTCTCTTAAACCATCTTCACGAGCTTTCAATTCTGGATTACCGACTGGGTATGGAATTGCTACTGTAGGTACAATTCTGTTTGCTCCTACTGATTGTGAAATTGTAGTTATAGTAGCCATATGAACTATAGGGATACCATATCTTTCTATTTCTTTTACCATCGTTGCACCGCAACGCGTACAAGTACCTCAGGTACTAGTCATTATAACGCCGTCAACTTTGGCATCTTTCAATTCTTGACCAATTTCCTTACCGAATCTCTTAGCATTAGCTACAGATGTTCCTGTTCCTGTTGTTGTATAGAAATATTTGAATACATTTCCTATTACGCCTTCTTTTTTGAGTCTTGTAAGTTGATCCAGAGGTGCAACTCTGTCTGCTTTTGCATTACAATAAACAGGGTCAAATCCACCGTGGATTGTGACGAATTTTCCTTTTAATTCATCCAAATCACTTACATCGTATTTTGCCCATTTTTGAGCTGATGCTGATTGAACTTTGTCAGGGTTTCCTTCAGGAACAACACCACCAGTTGTGATAAGAGCGATTGTCGCTTTACTCATGTTAGCTATTGGAGCTGCCGGTTCAACTTCGTCAAATTCTGGCATTGGAAGTTCTGTTTCAAATTCTTCGTCGTTAAATCTCTTAAGAAGCATTTCAACTGCACGACGTGCACCGATTTTGTCAGAAAATTCTGTCAAACGTCTACCTTGTGAAAGGTAATTATCTTCTTTTGGAGAAAGTTTCTTTCCTTCAATAATTTTATTTGTCAAAGTAACCATTTCTTTTATGGCTTGTCTCATTTTTGCTGCAGAATCCGCAGTTTCAATGATGTAGCTGTGAAGTCTACACATATCTACAGCTGGGTTTTCAATGTACATTCCAGTTACAAGTGGGATGTCTTTGTCTTTTAATAAATTGATAACTCCAGAACACGCCATACCATATCTACCAGCGTTAAATGCAGGTCCTGCTACGACAATATCAGGTTTTATTTTTTCAAATACATCCAATATAAATTTGTCTGATTCTTCTTTATGTTCGTTGTAATAGTTGTCACCACAAACGATAGTTCCAACAACTTGACCATCTACCAAAGCCTTATCAAAAGCTTGCGCACAACCGATCGGTTTGTCTTCAAAATGAGGCTTATAATCAGCTTTGTCTTCTCCTCCTATTTGTCCAAAAAACTGATTTACATAATATAATATTTTTTTCATAAAAACCTCCTAGTAAAGCTTAACTGTAAGATTGTGGAATCCTATTTCAGATGTAGAACCAGTAACGGCGTTAAGTTCGCATACGATAGTTCCTTTTTCCTCATCCAAGCATCCATCCCATCCACCAGCCAAGTTCTTAATGGCTTCTACATTACCAATAATTTTATCCGGCTTATCCAAATGAACAAGATGAGATACATTTCCCGTAGATACTACAGCACACGCTTCCTTCTTAGCATCTGCCAAAGGTTGAGAATCTCCTGCCCATCCAGCACATTCATCAGTAATAAGTACCGATTTTATTCCGGCTTTTTCTAATCCTGAAGATATCATAACCAAGTCAGAGTCTGGATTACCATAACCTTCTTCAGAAATTACTACACCATCTGCTGCTAACATCTTGCAAAGCTTAACAGTGTAATCGCAAGTTCTAAATTTACCATCCAATGTAGTAAGTTCTGGAACCATAATTTCTCCTACAAAATTAATATTTTTGCCATGTTCCTTGTACAATTCCTTAATTACTGAGTTGTTTTGGTGTTGATAAGTTGTGATTTTATCGCAAGCAGCTACACAGTTACCGCTTACAACTGCACCGTCTAGCTCTTCATTAGGATGAAGAAGTGTAGGTAAAATCTTCTTAACATCTACTCCGTAAATGTACACATCGTGAAGTAAACCTTGTGCAATCATCATTTGTGCATACACGACTCTTGGAAGATCTTTAAGTCTTTCTGCTTCTGTTTTAATATCTTGAATTTCGAAGACTTCTGAATTATCACACTCTACATTTTCAAGAGCATATCCCAAGTATTCGGCTGACTTCAAACCTACAAGTCTAGCACAAGTTTCGTGTTCGTGAGGTTCGATATCTTTTTGAACTTTAATATCCACAACCACATTCAAAGTCTTGGAAAATGGAGTGTAGTCTGCTCCTTCTCCCCACATATCTATAATTCCTTCTTGGAAACCAACCACATCTCCTACAGTAACCACAGCGACATTTTTCATGATTTTAGTAATACCGTCCCCAAGTTGTTCGATTTCACCTGTAACACCTGGGAACTTATTAGTTCTACCAACTCTAAATCTAGGTTCAATACAGTCTTTAACTGGAATAATCCTAGTTTTTTCGCCAGGTTTAGCCAAGTCAATGCTAATTTCTGTTACAAAATCGACATCCTTTAAAAAATCGATCATTTCATCTTTGTTGATAAAAAGAGTCTTATTTTCTACCTTGGTAGTATCAGAAAATTTAACATCTTCAATCAGACAGTTTTGATATTCTAATTTCATAACCCCAACTCCTTCATTAATTCTCTATACCTTCTTTTAGAAGAACCGCATCGAGAGTACAATAATCTTCACCATTTCTGTAATCTGGCTTTCGAACTCCCATAGTGTTGATATATTTTTCGATAGAGTTTTCAATAATTTCAATTGACCTTTCCGAAAAACCTTTTCTCATAACTACACTTCTAACCGGCGAATAAAACATCCTAATCGATGCAGCTAGAGGATGAGTAACCAAAGAATACCCCAAATGTGTGAGATCTCTTACCTTATAAAGCACATCCAAATATTCCCCGTCGATATTAATAGTGTTGTCGTATTCGTTAATTACATAACTATTATTAGTAACAATTACTATATCCTTTTCCATAACCATCCTCCTTGTACTATTATTAAACCATATTTCTTGATAAAAAAAAGTTAGCACACTAACACTAATTAAAGTAATTGTTAGTGTGCTAACACAAAACAAAAAAATTTAGTTATAAATTTCATTTTTTAAATTTTAAGTATCAGGTAACGGTTAAAATATTTTATCCTATACTCTCAAATCAATATTTTAAATTAACTATTTTTAACTTTTTCAATTAATTTCAAAAATTTCTTTTCATTCTGTTGATCATTGGTAATCCATTTTCCATCATAAAACAACGCATAAGTTGTGCATGGAGTGGGAGCTATTTGTGCTTGTTCTTTGGAATGGATGTGAATTGTTTTGAAGGAAATGTTGTTTTCTTGTGCAATTTTCTCTATAATAGGCACGTATTTGGCATTAAATGGGCATTGATTGGTATAATACAAGACAAATCCTTTTTCTTCGATGTGTGGATTTTTGGCTTGTGTTTTAAATTTCGGGATTGAATTATTTTCATCAAATGGCAAATACATTAGATTTATTCCACAGTCAGACTCATCAGCTACACGAAATCCTTTTTTTGATAAATATTTTGGATCAGATAGGAATGGCTTTTTCTTTTTAGAAGAAAGTATACACAGGCCAATTTTACCTTGTGATTTTGCGTCTTGGATACATTGATTGAGCAAATCATTTGAATATCCGTGGCCTTTTAAAGCTCCTGAAACCCAAAAACAATCAATATACATATAATCATCTGCTTCAATTGGTATCCACGCATTTTCAGCTGGTATGTATTCAATGGAACATTTACCCCTTTTTTCTGATTTGATGAATACAAGACCATCGTCAAAGCAGCTTTTCATCCATTCTTTTTTCGAACAAACTTGAATATCTTTGTTGTTTGATAATGCACAACATATATGTTCAGTTTCTATATTGTCTTTTGTTACGCGTATATATTCCATGAATTTTCACCCCATTTTTATTTTATTATATACTATTTTAAAGGTTATATACTCTTTGTTGTGTATGTATAATTTATCGATTTAGTTATTCTCTTAATTTCTATAAATGAAAATATTGCAAATTTGTTCAAATTATTGTATCATACAGTATACTCAAAATTTAAGGAGAACAAATGGATATAAATAAAAGATTTGAACACGATAAATTAAAGAAGTTTCAGATATTTAACGCAGCTCAGCTAAAATACATTGCGTTTACATCGATGCTAATAGATCATGTTAACAACTCGATTGTAACGCATTTTTTAAATGGAAAAGGAGCATTATTGTATATATCGAACTTTTTATCGATATTAGGAAGGATTGCTTTTCCTATTTTTATATTCTTCATAGTTGAAGGATTTTTCAAGACGCATAACAGGGCGAAATATCTTAGAAACTTGGTGATTTTCGGGATAATTTCTGAAGTTCCATTTGATATTTTCACATCGAAGGTATTATTCGATCCGTACTGGAACAATATGATGTTCACGTTGGCATTGTGCTTGGTGACTATCTGGATAATAGATTATGTGAAAGATAAGTTTAAAAACAGGATACTTTGGTACGTTGCATCTGTTGTAATCGTAGCTGTTTTCGGATTCTTAGCGATGTATTTGAGCTTGGATTATGATTATCACGCGATAATTCTAGCTTACTTGTTCTACATTTTCTACGACAAACCAGTGATTTCCGCAGGTCTTGGATATTTGTCGATTATCAAAGAAGTGTATTCCTTCTTGGGATTCGCCTTTACTGTGACTTACAACGGAGAACGTGGAAAACAAAACAAATTGGTGAATTATCTGTTCTATCCAGTTCATATACTGATACTTGGACTTATTAGAATGTATTTTAATTTTTAATTGAGAACTTGCGATTTGCAAGTTCTTTTTTTCATGAAAATCTCTTTTACAAATAAGACAAAAGGTGTATAATTAGTATTTTGGAGGCCAAAATGTTCGTAGCAAATACTTATGAAGAACTAATGAATATGGAAAATATAATATTTGTCGATGTTAGAAGCGAATACGAGTTTGAGAAAGAAACCATCCCAGGTGCAATCAATATTCCTATACTAAACAACGAGGAAAGAGTGGAAATCTCAACGATTTATGATGCAGGAGATCACGAATGTGCAAAGAAATTGGCGATAAGATATGCATCTGTAAAACTAGAAGACATTTACGTGAAGTTGTTGGATTTGAGCGAAAATCACAACGTGTGCTTGTTTTGCTACAGAGGTTCCATGAGAAGTACTGTGCTTTTTAACATAATGAAATCAATGGGACTTGACATTTACAGGCTAAAAGGAGGATACAAAGCTTATCGTAAATATATTATTGAAAACTTAGATAAGCTTATTAATTCACACGAATACGTAAATATCAAAGGCTACACTGGTGTTGGAAAGACAGAAATTCTGAATATTTTAGAAAATTCTCACAAAAACGTCCTCAACTTGGAACAACTTGCAAACCATAGAGGCTCCATCCTTGGAAATGCCGGATTGAAAAATCAACCATCGCAAAAAATGTTCGAAAGTTTGTTGTTCGATAAGTTAAAAAGTTTCGATGATGAACCTGTTTTTGTGGAATGTGAAAGTAGCAAAATAGGAAGAATTAATGTTCCCAAATCTTTGAGACAAAAATACAACGGTTCACATCATCAAGTTATGATAAATTCAAGCCTTCAAGATAGAATAGATAGAATAAAAACAGATTATTTGAAAAATGCCGATGCTTTGGAGGATATCAAAAAAGGGATAAATCATTTGTCCAAATACATTGGCAACAATAACTCCTCCATTTTGATTGATAAACTAGAGGACAAAGACTACGATTATGTGATAGAAACTTTAATTACGAAATACTACGATATCAATTACGCAGTCAAAGCAAAAGATTTTGAACTGGAAATAAATAACGTCAACAGCGGAAAATGCGCTGAAGAAATAATGGAATTTTATGCAAAATAATTCTGTATAAATATGTGCTTTGAACACAGCAAAAGCAGATGCTATATAAGACATCTGCTTATTTTTATTTTTTGTAAGTTATATCGTTTCTCTTTGCAACTCTTTGTATGTTTTTTTGGTGAGTTTGTAATCTTTTAAGCCTTTTATCATAGACTTTGTCGATTCTATCGTGGATTAAATCGACCTTTTCAGCGCTTTCAACTCTTTCATCCAACAAGGTTTTGAGCTTTTCTTTGAGGTTGGTTTCTCTTTCAATTCTGTCTTCTAATATTTTGGCGCTGTTTTCTATGAAGGATTTCTTGATTTCCACATGTTCTATCCTGTCTCGAAGAGCAGTCCTTATTTCCGACAAATCAGCTTCAAGTGTTTGTGATCCTTCCAACGCTTTGAGCTTGACATCTTTTCTGATTTCGTTCAAGTATGCTTCCATTTTTTCTTGATATTCAATTATATATCTAAATCCATAAGCTTGTTTTACTGAAATTACAACATCTACTGAAAATATAGCTATAAGAATGTAAATCACGAAGTTGTAGTTGCTGTTTTTGATTTTTTCAGTGAGTTCAAGTATGTATTTATTGGAATAATTCATCATGAATATGGACATAACTCCGAAAAACAGTGATGATCTGAGGCATATCAGCCCTTTTATGTTCATAAATCTTTCTGTGTAATCCCAATATCTTACTTTGAATATTTTTTCAATTAAATATCCTGTTATAAACTCCAATGCCGTTGCAATTATAAGTCCCGATAAAAATATTACGATGTAAGAATCGTTAAATCTCTCTATTGCGTGATCCACAAAAAGCGTGATGAATACTGCTCCAAACCCATATATCGGAAGTAATGGCCCGTACAAGAATCCTCTGTTAGTAAGCTTTTTCTGTCCAGCGCTTACCCAGATTACTTCCCAAATATACCCAAAAACTGCATAAAAGAAGAACATATATATGAAATTAATTAACTCCATTTTATCTCCTTAAAGACAAAGATAGGCTTTCACCTATCTTTGTGTTTTTGATTTATTTTTGTATATTATTGTATAAACTAGGTGTATTATTATTGCAAACGCAAATGGCATATATATTCTACTCAATGAAAATTCTTTCAAATATTTGACTATTGCCATTATGGAAACCACTGCACTTGCAACCAAATACAATCTCAATTCCTTCAAAGATGATATGTCCTCATCTCTTCTGTCGTAAATCATTTTAGTCACGACTAACAACGATGCCACAAAAATTATCAGCATTATTCTTGTGAAATTCTTACCTGATACTGCGATTTCTACTAAAAATCCAGAGAACAACAAGAATATGACATATGTTATTAGCGTGAACAGTCTATTATTTTTCACTTTATAATGCTTGAGCAGCTGTTATTATAGCTAGCTTGTACACGTCTTCTTCGTTGCAACCACGAGACAAATCGTTAACTGGTTTTGCCATTCCTTGAAGGATTGGTCCTATTGCTTCGAATTTTCCTAATCTTTGAGCGATTTTGTATCCAATGTTACCTGCTTGTAAATCTGGAAATACGAACACATTTGCATGACCTGCTACATTTGAACCTGGAGCTTTTTGTTTTCCTACAGATTCAGCGATACTAGCGTCAAATTGTAATTCTCCGTCGATTGGAAGTTCTGGTGCCATTTCTTTGGCAAGTTTAGTAGCGTTGGCAACTTTTTCTGCAAGTGGGTGTTTTGCAGAGCCTTTTGTAGAGAATGAAAGGAATGCAACTTGTGGATCGATATCGTATAGTTTTGCAGTTTCAGCACTTACAACCCCAACTTCTGCTAATTGTTCTTCGGACAATTCGATGTTGATGGCGATGTCTGAGAATACGTATCTTTCACCGTTTGGTCCAATCATAACCATTGCTCCTGATACAAGTTTTGTACCTGGTTTTGTCTTGATTATTTGAAGTGCCGGTTTTACAGTTTCACCAGTTGAGTGAACTGCGCCTGATACAAGTCCGTCCACTTCGTCACAATAAAGCATCATTGTTCCGTAGTAGTTTACATCTTTAAGCATAGTTCTTGCTTGTTCTTCAGTGTTTTTGCCTTTACGTCTTTCAACAAATTTGTCTACTTTTTCATCAAAATCAGAAGCATTTAGTGGATTGATGATTTTAACCCCTTCAATGTTCAAGTTTTCTTGGTTTGCTAATTCTTTGATTTTTTCTTCATCACCCAAAATTACAGGAGTAATTATTTTTTCTTCGTTCAATCTCGCTACTGCTTTTAAAATTCTTAATTCTTCTCCTTCAGGAAATACTATCTTTAAGTTTTTGCCTGAGATTTTTGATTTTAATGATTCAAATATATCCATCTTCTTCTCCTTTATTACAATGTTCTATTTTAAAGCTTTCTTCAAAGCTTCATTCTCTTCTTCGCTTAGTTTTTCGCTACATTTAGCGTTTGTTATGATTTTGATGTAGCTTGTAGATTGTTCTCTTCCAAAAATCGATGTGATTATAAGCCCGTTGTCATTGGCATCCAACAAACATAGTGAATATGAAAGTTTGTTAGTCAAATACTCAAACGCATCATAGTTAACAAGACCGATTTTTTGAAGTGATATTGCTTGTAAAGTTTCCACAGATTCCAATGTTTTGGACAATTCTTCGATTCTTTTTTGATTTGCCACGATATCTGTAGAATTTTGATTCAAAATATCTTCAATGTCACCATCTTGTGCTCTGAAAAGCGCATCGTATCTTCTTTTGACCCTGTTGACTTTTTTGTTGACGATGTTGATTTTACGGAAATTTATCACGGAAACTAATACCACAAACACCATAAGAATTATCAATATTGTGTTCATAGCACTAGATAGCCCCATCTTTGTCTCCTCGGTTGATTTCTTTCAACGCTTCAATCGCCTTGTCCACTTCTTCTTCAGTGTTGAAATGGCCAAATGAGAACCTCACAGCACCGATGTCTTGTGTATGAATCGTCTTGTGTGCAAGTGGCGCACAGTGAATTCCAGCTCTCGTTGCGATATCGTATTTGTCATCTAGGATGTAAGCCAATTGGCTAGAGCCTATTCCTTCGACATTCACAGGCACTACTGGTCCTTGGTGTTCATCCAAACTTCCGTATAATGTGATACCTTTTTCGTCTTTCAAACCATTTATAAATCTGTCTTTAAGACTATTTTCATGATCTCTAATGTTTTTCAAACCTTCTTGTTTGATGAAATCAACTCCTGCAGAAAGCGCATAAATTGCAGGGCCGTTGATAGTTCCAGCTTCTAATCTGTCAGGATATTCGTCAGGTTGTTCCAAATCTTGTGAATGCGAGCCAGTTCCGCCTTGTTTTAAGCTTTTGACATCAATTCCTTCTTTTATATACATAGCGCCTGTTCCCATCGGTCCAAACAGTGATTTGTGTCCAGGAAAACACAACACATCTATCGGCATATTTTTCATATCAAAATCCAAATATCCCATAGCTTGTGCAGCATCCACAATGTACAAAATGTCGTGAGCGTGCATGATTTCGCCGATCTTGCAGAAATCAACGATGGTTCCTGTCAAGTTACTCATAGCAGTTGTCACGCAAACTCTGGTCTTGTCAGTGATTGCTTCTTCAATCTTTTTGACATCCAAAATCCCACGTTCGTCCGCATAAACAACCGTCAAATCGATAAATCCATCTTCTTGCATTTTGTGAAGCGGTCTAAGAACTGAGTTGTGTTCCAAAGATGTCGTGATAACGTGGTCGCCTTTTTTAACAAGCCCTTTGATTGCCATGTTCAAGCTATCTGTACAGTTCAATGTGAAAATCAAATTAAGAGGATTCGTTCCGCCGACAAATTCTGTGATGTTCATTCTAGAATTAAAAATCGCCCTATCCATTTTAAGTGACAATTTATGTCCACTTCTTCCAGGATTTGCGGCAAATTCTCTCATTGCTTCATCGAGTTTTTCATAAACTATCTCAGGTTTTGGAAAACTCGTCGCAGCATTATCGAAATAAGTCATTATACTTCACCTATTTTTTTGTATGAAACTTCTTCAATTTCTCTCAATAAAACTTCTGATTTGTCTTCTAATGCTGTGATTTCATCAGCTACTTTCTTACTATCTCCAAGTTGTTTCATGTTGATTTTAGCGTTCAACATTACTGATTTCATGCTAGAATGTAATAAATATGCACTTGCTAAAAGGTCTGTTATTGCATATTTATCGATATATTTTGCAATTTGTTTTACAAGTTCCATTGCTTCCATCATAATTCTAGCAGAAGACATTGGAGATTCTGTAGCGATGATGTATCCATCGGCTATCATTTTCTTTCTGTAAGCTTTTTCTTCGTCTGTTTCCTTAGGTAGTTTGTATGCTTGAAGAACAGAGTCAAAGCTTTTAGTATCTTCAACCATTTTTTCCTTTAATTCTTCAATAATTTCAGTAAGTCTGTCAACATGACTTCTGATTTCTTGTTGAGTTTTATCGTCTAATGCTTTGAAAGATTTCTTGTCTTCAGTTAGATAGAAACTCATGTTTCCAATACCTACTCCCAAAAGTGCAGTCAATGCACTGATAGAACCTCCACCTGGAAGTTCCTTTGAGTTTACATTTTTAATAAATTCTTCTAAAGTTTGATCCATAAACATCATAGCTCTAATATCTCCATAATCCTTTCTAAATCTTCATTAGATAGATATTCTATCTCTATACTTCCGCCTTTTCTTCTTGGCTTAATTCTAACCTTTGTAGAGAATTTCTCCAAAAACCTGTTTTGCAAATCCAACAAAAACGGGTCTGTTTCCTTGGACACTTTTTCTATTTCTCTGACATTTGTCTTCTTGGATAATAGCTTGTCCAATAACGCTTTTCTCTTTTTCATATCGTCAATTGCAAGTAAACTTCTAGCTTGTGATGATGTAATGTCGCCTTTTTTCAAATGTCCCAAGGACAACTCATCCAAGTTAAGTAGTCTCAAAGTATTTGCTATATATGATCTTGATTTGGACAATTTGTCTGCCAATTCTTTTTGAGTTAAATTGTAGTTTTCCATCAAGTTTTTGTAAGCCACAGCCTCTTCAACAGCATTCAAATCCTCACGTTGAATGTTTTCGATAAGCGACACCTCTGCCACTTCGCTATCTTCCATTTCCTTAACAATAGCAGGAATCTCAGACAAACCAGCCTCTAAGCTTGCTAAAAACCTTCTTTCTCCGGCGATAATCTCGTATTTTTCGTCTTTTTTTCGAACGATAATCGGAGATATTACTCCGTACTCTTTGATAGAATTTGCTAACTCACGTATTTTATCTTTTTCAAAATGTGTTCTTGGTTGATCTTCTCTTCTAATTATTTTTGATAATTCGATATTAACAATCGAGTCAGAACTTGTCGTTTCTATAATATTTTGTGGTATTAAAGCGTCTAAGCCTCTTCCTAATCCCTTTTTCCTAACCATTATAAAAATTCCTCCGCTAGTCTCGTATAAGCAATAGATCCTTTGGAATTTTTGTCGTAAGATAACGCACTCATTCCATAGCTTGGAGCTTCTGCTAACCTTATATTACGCGGTATCATAGTCGTAAACACCTTGTCCTTGAAGTATTTCTTGACTTCTTCCACCACTTCCAAACTAAGATTATTTCTACCATCAAACATACTCATAACAATACCTTCTATTTCTAAGTTTTCATTAAGTGAACTTCTCACCAAATTAATAGTATTCATAAGTTGACTTACGCCTTCAAGCGCATAAAACTCACATTGGATAGGTATAAGGACAGAATCTGCCGCCACCAATGCGTTTATAGACAACGTCCCCAATGAAGGAGGGCAATCTATAAAACAAAAATCATATCCACTTACATTAGAAAGTATATTAGATAACACTTTTTCTTTATCATCAGTGTTTATAAGTTCCACCTCAACCCCTGACAAATCAGATGTTGCTGGGATTATATCCACGTTTTTTTCTTCAGTTATGATAATAAAATCCTCATCAAAATCGTCATGAACCATCAAATCGTAAATGCTTTTTTGAAGCTCAAACTTATTAATTCCAAAGCCTGAAGTCGTGTTACCTTGCGGATCCAAATCCACTACGAGTACTTTTTTTCCTTTCAAACCAAGAGCTGCTGACAAATTAACGACGGTAGTAGTTTTTCCCACTCCACCTTTTTGATTAAATACACATATTGTTTTCAAATTTACAGCTCCTTTCATATTTATTATAGCACAAATAAAGTTGTATTTTATTTTAAAATGTTTCACGTGAAACATTTTCTAAAATCATTAACCTCAGCTCTGCCAAAGCACGATTTGAAACTCTATTTCTGATTTTATTTCGTTCTCCATGAAGCTGTAATTTTAGTGTTTTTATCACATTTTTGTATCCCAAACCAACATAAACAAGCCCAGCGTTTTCTCCTGAAGCGTAACCTGTCGTAGAAATCGCACAGTCAACTCCAAATTTTTCAAACATTCTCTCAACCATCTCAAACGCGACATTTTCACTAACAACACCGTATGTGTCTATAGTTTCAGCCTTAACGCCAAGCAGATCTATCTTAGCCTCATTAGAATACACCACCAATGACCTTTTCAAATAATCGCTAACTCCAGACACATTCACAAGCTTTGATGCAATCATACCACCTGTAATGGATTCTGATGTCATAATCGACAAATCGTATTCTTTCAACACCTTATAGACTGATTCTTCAATTGTTTCATCATTTTCTCCAAAAACATACATGCCCAGTCTTTCTCTAAGCTCTTTTTTCTTTGCATCAATCATCTTAAGAGCAGTTTGTCTGTCACATGCTTTTGCAGTTATTCGAAGTATTCTCTTGTCTTTCTTAAAATACGGAGCGACCGTAGGATTATTTGAAGATTCAATGATATCCTTGACCCTCTCGTTCATGTCCCATTCTCCAAGTATGGATATATTCAAAGTTTCAGAAATAATACAGTCTGTTGCAAATTGCTCCAGAACTTTTTGCACTTGTTGTTCATAAATAGGTTTCATCTCAGCTGGTGGACCTGGAAGAAATAATATTCTCTTTCCATTATGTTCAATCATTGCACAATCTGCTGTTCCATTGAAGTTTTCAAAAACAATCGCATCTTCTGGAAACATACATTGTTTGATATTGCCTTGTATCGCCTTTTCGTCTTCGTTAAAATAATTCCTCAATTTAGCATAGCTTTTTTCATTAAGCACCATTTCCTTGCCAAGACAATCACAGCAGCATTTTTTTGTAATGTCATCTTCAGTCGGCCCCAAACCACCAGTCGTTATAATCAAATCATTTTGTTGTAAACCATCTTTAATTTCCTTGTAAAGCCTGTCGTAATTATCTCCAACCACAACCCTCTTGTACACATCAAACCCCAACTCCTTCATTTTGATAGAAAGGTAGTTAGAATTCGTATCCAAAGTGTCACCAAGCAATAATTCCGTCCCAACGGCTATTATTTGAACTTTCATATCTCCTCCATAGTTTATTACCTATATTTTATTTTCGTCTGTTAAAACGCCTCTCAGAGCGTCGTTTTTTTTATTCGATTTACAATTAAATTATATCACTAATAAAAATTTGTTTGTAATGTTTCACGTGAAACATTTTAATTCAAAAATAGAAAAACATTCTTCTCTCTCGTAGCATTAAAAATCTTACGAGAAATATCTTTTCTCTTTTCCTCTTAAATCTATCGAAACAAAAAAGTAGAATGCATTCTTGCCTCTCCCGTAGCAATCCAAATCCCACGAGAAATATTTTTTTCTTTTCCTCATAAATCTTGGCAAACAAAAAAGCAGATTACCGCGATTGACGGAAAATATCATCTGGAGAAAACAACCTCAAATTCAAGCGAAGTGAATCGTTAAGAAATTGCACTGTCTGAGCGTTAGCGAGTTTGCAATTTCAGATTCACAAGCTTAGAATTTGTTTGTTTTCGTAAGCTAGATATTTGAGCCAATCCGGTTTTCTGATTATTATTGTGAAGTATTCTTTTCTCTCTAGTAGCAATCAAAATCCCACGAGAAATATTTTTTTCTTTTCCTCATAAATCCCCGCAAACAAAAAGCAGATTACCGCGATTGACGGAAAATATCATCTGGAGAAAACAACCTCAAATTCAAGCGAAGTGAATCGTTAAGAAATTGCACTGTCTGAGCGTTAGCGAGTTTGCAATTTTAGATTCACAAGCTTAGAATTTGTTTGTTTTCGTAAGCTAGATATTTGAGCCAATCCGGTTTTCTGCTTATTATTGTGAAATATTCTTTCCTCTCTAGTAGCAATCAAATTTCCATAAATACGACTACTTTTTCCTTTTTCTTCATAAATCTAGCGAAACAAAAAAGTAGAATACACTTTCGCTAAGAATATCATACGTAATAAATTGTTGTGATTTTACATCGAAGAACCACGTCAAAAATCCAACTGTTTGAGAGCTTTAGCTCGAGTTTTGGATTTTAGTGGTTCGAGATTAACAAATCACCAATTTATGGAGTCAGATATTCGTGCAAAATGTTCTTCTACTTTTAGCAATTACAGTAAACTTGTCCCTGTCTTTATATTAAATTCGGTTTTCTGCTTATTATTGTGAAGCATTTTTTTCAAAATCCGTTATTTATAGCGGGTTTTTCTTAGGTTTGCCGCCACCTCGTGGGTATTTCTTCGGCGTTTCTTTGATTTTCTTGATGACAACCAAGCTTCTATCCTCGTCATCTATTTTGTAATCAATAGCTTGTTCTATTTTACCACCGAGGATTTTGATTGCGTTCTCTCCTACGTCTGTTTCGTCGGATTTGCCCTTCATGGCTATCATGTATCCTCCGACTTTTACAAATGGTAAACAGAACTCAGCTAACGTGTCAAGTTTTGACACTGCACGTGATATACAATAATCGTATCGTTCTCTGTATTCAGCAGTTCTCGTGCATTCCTCTGCTCTTTCGTGGACTGCTTTGATGTCTGTAAGTTGTAGTTCATCTATAACATCCTTTAAGAAGTCAACTCTTTTTCTTAAACTGTCGAGCAGTGTGAACTTAAAATCATTTCTCGCTATTTTTATTGGAATTGCAGGAAATCCTGCACCAGTTCCCACGTCAATTATCGTTTTGTTTTCTTCAAAATCGAACAAATTCAATACATACAAGGAATCCACAAAATGTTTCACGTGAAACATTTCTTCATCAGTGATCGCAGTCAAATTCATTACCTTGTTCTTTTCCAAAACCAAATCCATGTATTTCAACAGCAAATCAATCTGATTGTCATCCAATTGTATATCGTAATCGTTCAATGTTTCTTTCAGTGACATTATTTCTTCCTCGTTTCCATATATATCAATAAAACATTGATGTCAGATGGACTCACACCGCTAATTCTGCTCGCTTGTCCCAACGATTCTGGTTTGATGTCGTTGAGTTTTTGCACAGCTTCGTTGGAAAGCCCCATAACTTCCTTGTAATCCTCAATCATATCCAATTTTCTGTTTTCAAGCTTTTTAAATTGCTTGATTTGGCTCATTTGTTTTGCAATGTAGCCCTCGTATTTGATGTGAGTTTCCACTTGTAATCTCAAATATCTCGGTAATTCTGGTCTTTCAGCGTCAAATTCTTCTGTTTTATCGTAAGTTAATTCTGGTCTTTTGATTAAATCCAACAAAGTGATTCCAGTTTTTAGTTCTGATGAACCAAGTTTTCTCAGTTTTTCGTTAGTTTCTTCTGTTGGAGTCACCATGATTGACTTCAATCTCTCGATTTCATCATCAATCGTCTTCTTCTTGTGAAGCATTTTCTCATATCTTTCGTCCGTTGCAAGTCCAATCGCGTGCGCTCTTTCAGTCAATCGCAAATCAGCGTTGTCTTGTCTCAAAGTCAATCGATACTCGCATCTGCTTGTCATCATCCTGTACGGCTCGTTAGTTCCTTTGGTTACCAAATCGTCTATCAATACGCCAATGTACGCGTCGGATCTGTCCAGTACAAATGGCTCTTTGCCAAGCAAATTCATAGCAGCATTGATACCTGCGATAATTCCTTGACCGGCAGCTTCTTCGTATCCACTGGATCCGTTGATTTGTCCCGCAAAGAACAAATTATTGATTTCCAAATGTTCCAAAGTCCTCTTTAATATAGTAGGATCGATGCAATCATATTCGATTCCGTACGCACTTCTCATAAATCTCACGTTTTCGAAACCAATGATTGTCTTGTACATTTCTTTTTGCACCTCTTCTGGAAGAGTCGATGACACGCCTTGAATGTACATTTCCTTCGTGCTCAAACCTTCAGGTTCCACAAATACTTGATGCTCATCACGGTCTGGAAATCTCACGATTTTGTCTTCAATCGAAGGACAATAACGTGGACCCACACCCTTTACAATTCCAGCATACATCGGAGATCTCTCCAAATTATCCTCAATAATTTGCTTTGTTTTAAGTGTAGTGTAGGTCAAATAGCAGTTTTCTTGCTTCTTTGAAATATCCTTGCCGTCATTCAAAAATGAAAAAGGAATAACATCGTCATCACCAGGTTGTACAGTCATCACTTCGTAGTTCAAACTGTCCTTGTGAACTCTCGCAGGAGTACCAGTCTTGAATCTTCTAAGTTCAATTCCCAAATTTTTCAAAGAATCTGACAATTTCTTGGATGATTTCATACCGTGAGGACCAGATTCATAAGTGTATTCACCCATCATCACAAGCCCTTTGAGGTATGTCCCAGTCGCAAGAATCACAGCCCTTGTAGGGAAAATCGCCCCTTGTGCAGTTGTAATCGACTTTATTTTGTTGTCTTCAACCCCAATATCCACGACTTCAGCTTCAATCAAATCCAAGTTTTCTGTGTTTTCCAACACGCTTTTCATCTCATCGTGGTATTTTCTCTTGTCTGCTTGAACCCTCAATGAGTGAACTGCAGGACCTTTGGAAGTATTCAACATTCTCGATTGAATGTAAGTCTTGTCGATGATAAGACCCATCTCGCCTCCTAATGCGTCGACTTCCTTCACCAAGTGACCCTTTCCAGTGCCACCAATGTTCGGATTACATGGCAAATCAGCCACAGAATCCAAACTTATACTCATAATCGCTGTTTTTAATCCCAACCTCGCCGTAGCCAACGCAGCCTCGCAACCAGCGTGACCTGCGCCTACAACCACAACATCGTAGGGATTTTCATAATATAATCTATCCATTTTATTTACCTATACAAAAATCGCTAAAAATCTTATTCAATACATCGTCATCCACAGTTTCTCCAGTGATTTCGCCTAGAATTTCCCAAGCATTTCTCAAATCAACCTCGAAACAATCAATAGGAACGCCAGCTTCCATATCGTGTAGAGAGCTCTCCAAAGATTTAATAGCTTTGTTAATAATATCTCTATGTCTAATGTTAGTAATAATATTGTCGTTATTTGCTTCAATATATCCGTCGTTAAACATCTCTATAATCTTGTTTTCTAAATCCTCGATACCCTCGTTTTGCTTGATAGATGTACGAATAACCTCGATTCCTTCCAAGTTTTCATCGAAATCAAATCCCCCATCCAAATCAATCTTGTTCAACAAAACAATCGACTTTTTATCTCTAATAAGATCCAAAATCTTCCTATCTTCATCGTCAAACTCTCTCGAATAATCAAAAATCGCAATAATCAAATCCGAATCAGAAATAAAAGACACAGATTTTTCAACACCGATTTTCTCCACGATATCCTCAGTATCTCTAATACCAGCAGTATCGTTAATCTTCAGACTTATCCCGTCCAAATCGATGTATTCCTCGATGACATCACGAGTAGTTCCTGGAATATCCGTAACAATAGCCCTGTTTTCCTTCAACAAAGCATTCAACAAAGAAGATTTGCCTACATTTGGCTTACCAATTATCGTAGTATTGATACCATCTCTGATAATCCTACCTCTGTTTGCACTCTCAGAAAGCTTTTTGAGTTTATCCAAAACTTCTTTTCCCTCGTTCAAAACAGGAGTGTTGTCCAATTCGTCCTGCATATCTTCAGTAAAATTAATAGAATACTCCACATGAGATAGCATATCCAACAGCTTGTCTCTCAACTGTTTGATATTTCTGTTAACGCTACCCTCCAACTGTTTCATACTCACAGAGTACGCCTTGTCAGTCTTCGCCTTAATCATATCAATAATAGCCTCAGCTTGAGACAAATCAATCCTACCGTTCAAGAAAGCCCTCTTAGTGAACTCACCTGCCTCAGCAAGCCTTGCACCGTTGTTTAATAGAACTTCCAACACCTTTCTCACAGCGACAACCCCACCGTGAGTGTAAATCTCCACGACATCCTCACGCGTGTATGTGTGAGGAGCCTTCATATAACAAACCAAGACCTCATCGACGATCTCATTATCGTCAACAATGTGGCCATAAGTCATTTTTCTATTTATAAAATCAGCATTATCATTTGCTCTTTTGAACACAGAATCAAGCACATCCACACAACCCTCTCCAGTCATTCGAACAATGCCAATTCCAGCTTCACCAGTAGCAGAGCTAATAGCTGCAATACAATCGTCCATATTTAGTCTATCCTTTCATTCTTTATAGCAATATTATATTATATCATACAAAAAGATTACAAATAAATAAGAGCCTAATTTCAACAAATTAAACATCCCACAAAAAAAGACCACATACCTAAGATATGTAGTCTTGTAATTTATTTTCTTTTAATAATAACTCTTCTATTAGGCTCATTGCCTTGAGAGAATGTATTCACTTTTTCGTCGTTTTGAAGATAAGTGTGTATGATTCTTCTTTCGTATGGATTCATAGGTTCAAGCTTGATATCTCTTCCTGTTTGAACAGCCTTGTCAGCTAATCTTCTAGCTAATTTTTGAAGAGATCTTTCTCTTTTTGATCTGTATTGGTTACAATCCAAAATAACTCTTATATAAGTATCACTGTTTCTATTAGTAACCAAGTTTACGATATATTGAAGAGAATCCAATGTTTCCCCTCTTTTTCCTATGATAATTCCGATATCAGATTCTTCTGAACACATAATATTGAACTTAATCATATTTCCTTCAGTTCTAGATTCGATATCGCAATCAATTCCCATATCTTCAATCATTTGTTTCAAGAAATTCTTGCTTGTGATGAAAAGTTCGTCGTTTCTATCAATAGTAACATCAGATTCAGCTTCTTGTTCTTCTTCAGTTTCTTCAGATTTTACAGCTTCTTCAGTTTCTTTAACTTCTTCAGCTTCTACTGGTTTTGCTGGTTTTGTTGGTTCTACTGGTTCTACTGGTTTTGCTGATTTTTCTACGATTTCTTCCTTATCATCTTCTGTAGATTTAGTTTCTTCAACTTCTTCTACAATTTTTTTATCTTCTATAACTTTAGTATCTTCTTTTTGTTCTGTTTCAACTGAGTTAGAGTCAGAGTTTAGGATATTCTTCACAAAATCGCCTGTTCCCTTTTCTTTAACATCGTCTTTTAATGACACTCTAACGACAGCGTCCTTTGCTCCAAACAAGCCCAAAAAACCTTGTTTAGCTTCATTTATAACTTCGATGTTAACTTCGTTTCTATTAGCTTGAAGCTTATCCAAAGCTTTATTGACACATTCTTCAACAGTCTTCGCACTAATTACTGTGCTTCTCATCTAACTTCCTCCGCAACATCTTTTTTGTCTTTATTTTTAATTATTAACCTTATTAAAACTTCTATAACGTTTGAAAATCCCCAATAAAGAATCAAACCTGAAGCGTATTTGCTTGAAATAAAGAACATAAATATCGGCATGAAATAAATCATTGATTTGTTCATCATTTCCATTTGATCAGGTTCATTTGACTTCTTATCCTTGTTATTAGTAGGCATACTGATCTTTGCTACTAAAAATTGAGTGAAAGCATTTATTAAAGGCAATCCAAACAATACTGGATCTGGTTTAGTCAAATCAGGTATCCAGAAGAAATTACGAGCGATCTCATTAATCTTAGACACATTATCAAACATGTACTTTCCTGGTTCTCTCATTACTCTAAATAATGCCAAAACCAAAACCATTTGTAAGATAATTGGCAAACAACCACTTAAAGGATTGAAATTATACTTCTTGTATAATTCTTGCATCTTTAATTGTTGAGTTTGTGGGTCGTTCTTGTATTTTCTTTGAATTTCCTTCATTTCCGGTTGCATCAAAGCATTTTGTTCTTGAGTTTTTTGCGTATGAATAGTTACCGGAAGAGTTATAAGCTTATAAATAAGTGTTAATAAAAGAATTGATATCGCAAAATACGATATGCTTTTAGGTTCAGCCATCACATGTGAGATGTTTTCATATATGAACCTAAGAATAGTTCCAAATACATTTGCAATTATTTGCAATTCTACAACTCCTTTTTATTTTAGTGGGTCATATCCGCCTTTTGAAAATGGATTACATCTTAAAATTCGCCAAATAGTAAGCCCTAACGCCTTGAAAAACGGCTTTTTTCTGAAAGCCTCCAACGCATATTGTGAACAAGTTGGATAGTATTTACACTTTCCATGCCCCAAATACGGCGATATAGCTTTTTGGTAAAATTTGATTAAAAATATCATCACTTTCGACATTTTTTATTCGATGCCTTTCTACAAACGTGCAATAATGCAGATTCTAGCTGTTTGTAAGTTAAGTCTTCAGTGTTTTTCTTCGGGATAATAACCATATCCAAGCCCTTGTCAAACTCAGAGAAATTAAGCCTTACAATTTCTCTCAGTTTCCTCTTGATTCTGTTTCTTTCAACGGCATTGCCGTACTTTTTAGTAACAGAGAATCCGATTCGAGTTCCTTTTTTTGAATTGTACACTACCAAAGAGAAGTTTCTATTATAATAAGTCTTTCCCCTCTTGTAGACAACATTGTATTCCCTGTTATCTCTTAACCTTACACTTTTATCCATAATAAATTAAAGGCCACAATGAATGTGACCTAAGCTGATAATACTTTTCTACCTTTTCTTCTTCTAGCCTTTAAAACAGCTCTTCCACCTCTAGTAGCCATTCTACTTCTAAATCCGTGGTCTTTTTTTCTTTTTCTGTTATTTGGTTGATAAGTTCTTTTCATCAATCGCACCTCCTAGTATAAAATAAAGGACTTTTGCCTATAAAAACACTACTCCAATTATACTTATGACAATAACAATTGTCAAGCTTTTTTGTTGACAAATACCAATTAATTGAGAAAATTTATAAAATATTTTTCGAAAATAAAAAATCAAAAACCAGAGAAAAATTTTTCAAAATTTCCACAAAACAGTAAAAATTGTGGATAACTTTTATCCACAATTCATTCTAAATTTAAAATATTAAACTCCTTTTGGGGATAAGTTATCGCAAACACAAAACCATTTATCAAAATTTTCAATAAATTTGTAATAAAAGATATGATTTGCTATAATTAAAGTATCAAAAAGTATGAAAAGTACGCATTTATTAACAAATTGTGGATAAGTTATGGATAATATGTGAATTCTTGTTTTAAAACTTCACGAATTTGCTGTATATTCTAATTTAATATCCACAATTATTTTTCTATAAATTGATGTGGATAAGTTGTGCGAATGTGAATAAATTATATATTTTTTTTGTTTAAATTGGAAAATAGCTATTTGTTCAATGTGGATAACTTATCATTTTGTGGATAAATATGTTGATAAGTAAAAAAACGAGGTGAAAAATGACCGACAAAGATGAACTCTGGTTAAAAATATCTAACACATTTAAACAGGAAATGTCTGATTTGAACTTCAACACATGGATTGCTCCATTAAAACCTCTTTATTTAACAAATACTGAATTTATTTTGCTTTCTCCAAATAGATTTACCAAAAAAACAATCTATAACAAATACTACGACGATATCCAAAAATACTTGGATTTCATCAGTAATGTCAAGAGAAAAGTAGTCATCATAGACCGTTATGAAATGGATAATTACAAAGACGAAAATATAATTCAAAACCAAAACATAGATGGTCAACGATCCATTCTAGTAAGTGAAGAAGTATCAGAAGACGAAAAATACACTGTAGAAGAAAAAAAACCTGAAACAAAACAACCAGAAGAAAAAACTGATTTGAGCCCTTACGGCAAAAATTTAATCAGCAAATACAAATTCGATACATTTGTAAAAGGAAAAAACAACGAACTAGCATTAGCCGCAGCACTTGCAGTCGCACAAAACCCAGCCACAGCATACAATCCATTGTTTATTCATGGAAAAGCAGGATTGGGTAAGACTCACTTGATGCATGCCATTGCTCATGAAATACTTAAAAATAACCCAAAAGCTAGGGTTATTTACACTACTAGTGAATCATTTACAAACGAACTTATATCTTCAATAGGAGATAAATCTACGAAAAAGAATTCACAATTTAGACAAAAATACCGAAATATAGACGTACTATTAATTGACGATATTCAATTTATAGCGGGAAAACAAGGTACACAAGAGGAGTTTTTCCACACATTCAACGAATTGTACAACCACAACAAGCAAATCATACTTTCCAGTGATAGACCTCCAAAAGAGATAAAAACATTGGAAGAGAGGTTGGTGTCTCGTTTTGAGTGGGGATTAATGGCAGACATTCAACCACCAGATTACGAAACACGTGTGGCTATTATAAACGAGTATTTAGATAGAAATAATACATCACTTACCCCAGAAATAATCGATTATATTGCTATGAATGTCAAAAGCAATATACGTGAGTTGGAAGGGGCAGTAATGAATGTCGTAGGTCAAAAAACTCTGATAGGAGATGGCAACATTACATTAGATTTGGCAAAAAATGTTCTAAAACAACTTATCGCAGACACTCAATTAAGACCTGTAACTATAGATTTAATCATTGAGAGTGTGTGTGATAGGTACAATGTAAGTCAAGATGATTTGCTTTCAAAAAAGAGATCCAAACAAATCGCATATCCAAGGCAAATAGCAATGTATGTGTCCAGAAAATTGTTGGATATTTCTTTGGTTAGTATTGCTTCAAGTTTTGGCAAAGATCACTCAACAGTAATGCATGGAATCAAGAAAATTGAGAATGATATCAAAAAAAGTTCAGAATTTGATGAAGAAATTGATAACCTAATCAACTACATTCAAAATTCTTAATTTATTAAACTTTATGATTGTGGATAAGTTTATTTTAGAGTTTTCTATCCACAATTTAATATTAATAACTATGTGGATAAGTTGTTGATAACTTTAAAGTGATAAACTAAAATTGTAAAAAGTTGATAATGTTGATAATCGCACAGATTGTGCCATTATATACACATCGTTATCAATATATAAAACACCACAAATTACAAACAAACTAGAGTTATCCACAATACAAACAGCCCTACTACTACTATTACTAACTATTATTATTATTTGTATAAACGAAAGGTAAAATATGAAATTAAAAATATCGCAAAAAGAATTACTTAAACATATCAATATTGCGCAAAAAGCGGTGTCATCTAGAACGACTATTCAGATATTAGAAGGAATTTTGTTCATCGCAGAAGAAAATTGTCTTAGACTTGTTGCTACGGATTTGGAACTTATTGTGGATACTAGAGCAAATTGTGAAATCTACGAAAAAGGTCAAATTGTAATTAACTCATCAATGATAGGTAATATCATTAGAAAGCTTCCTGACGATGATATTTATATTGAAGTGGACGATAATAATATCAATATTAAATGTTTGTCTACGGAATTCAACATTCAAGGTCAAGATTCAAACGAATTTCCATCTCTTCCTTATATAGATAAGGATGTTAAATTGACTTTGGAACAATCTGAACTTAGAGATTCAATCAGAAAAACATCATTTGCTACAAGTATGGACCAAACAAGACCAGATTTGACTGGTGTTTTGTTCAATATTATGAACGATAGGATTGAATTTGTGGCCTTAGATGGTTACAGAGTTTCACTTGATTGTATGAGTAATGTGAGTGAGTTTGAAATGAAGGCTATTGTTCCAGCGAGAGCTTTGAATGAAGTTTACAAGATTTTGGAAGAAGGGGAAATAACTCTTAACATTATTACTGGAAATATTATTTTCAAATTGGAAAACACTGATGTTTATTCTAGATTAATCGATGGTCAATATATCGACTACAATCAAGTTATGAAACAAGATTTTTCGACTGTCGTTACTATAGAAAAGAGAGCTTTGCAAATGGCGTTGGAAAGAGCATCTTTGATGGCAAAAGAAGACAAGGCAAACTTGGTTAAGCTTGATTTTTCTGGAAATGAATTGCATATTTCATCTAATACTGATATTGGTAAGGTCGATGAGTATGTGAAGTGCGAAATCGGTGGAGAAGATTTGAAGATTGCTTTTAATGCTAAGTATTTGTTAGATGGTTTGAAGGTTATTGATGATGACGATATTACTTTGAATATGAGTGGAAGTCTAAGACCGATGGTGTTTAAGCCACTTAACGATATCAATTACACTTATCTTGTCCTTCCGGTAAAACTTGCAGGAGGTAATAATGATTAGTGTTAAAATTGAGTCTGAATTTATTAAATTGGAACAGTTTCTAAAATTCGCATCCATCGCACAAACTGGTGGAATGGCGAAAGAACTTATTAAAGAATCCATGGTTAAGGTAAATGACGAGGTTGAAACAAGACGCGGCAAGAAGCTTTATCCAGGGGATGTAGTGGAATTTGAAGGAGAAAAATACGTAGTCGAATAATGATCGTTCAAAAATTAAAATTATATAATTACAGGAATTTCTGTGAAATAGAATTGGATTTTTGTGATGGTCTGAATCTGATTGTAGGCAGAAATGCCTCGGGTAAGACTAATATTTTGGAAGCTATTAATGTAGCTTTGAAGGGAAAAAGTTTCAAAACCAACACCAATTCTCACTTGATTAAGTTCGGTGAAGATGAGGCTCGTATTGTGATGGATGTCTACGATGATGGTTTTGAGGATAAGATAGATATTACTATTAAAAGTAACGAAAAGATACTCAATGTGAATGAAGCTTTTGTGAATACTATTAAAGAATACAATGAGTATTTTGAGTGTATTGTGTTTACGCCAGATGATTTGAAGATAGTAAAAGAATCGAAATCTTTGAGAAGAAAATTCTTGGATGAGTCCATAAGTGGTGTGGATAACTATTACAGGACTGTTTTGAAACAGTACAATCAAGTGTTGGATGAGAGAAATAAACTCATCAAAAACCACAGGTACAATTCGTATTTTAATGAACAGCTTAAGGCTTTGAATATTCAATTGGCAGACACGGGCTCATATATTATACACAAGAGAAAAAGCTATGTTGAAAGGCTTCATCTTATCGCAAAAAACGTGTGCTCAAATTTGAGTGATGAGAATGATAAGCTGGACATGGAAAATAATTTTTCGATAGAATATGTAGAGGATATGACTAATCAAAAGAATACTTATTACAAGAGTTTGGTAGATATTTTGGATAAGGATTTGGAAAATAAGCAAACTAATTTAGGTATCCATCGTGATGATTTGGATATTTTAATCAACGACAAATCGGCTAAGTTTTTTGCATCTCAAGCTCAGGTGAGAACTGCTATTTTATCGATGAAGCTTGCACAATTGGATTTGAGTAGATTTTATAATGATAGATTGCCAATTATTTTATTAGATGATGTGTTCAGTGAACTTGACGATTACAGAATCAACTACATCATCAGATATATCAAGGATTTTCAAGCTTTTCTGACGACTTCAGAAAGAGCTCCGGAAGGGTTGTACACGATAAAAATAGGTGAATGATATGTATTTGGATATTGGCAACAACACATTAATTGATGAAAATGAGATTATAGCAGTGGTTAATGTCTCGGACAAATTCTTCAAAGATTTTGATAAAAATGATTTGGATTATACGAAAAACGTAGAATTTGTGAATGAAGATGAGGACATTACTATAAGGTCTATAGTCATAACTAATAGAGGAGTTTACAAGTCAAATATCAGTGGGAATTATTTGATGAATAACTTTATGAAAGGAATATAATGAAGAAAAATAGAGAATATACTGCAGATCAGATTACAGTATTAGAAGGATTGGAACCGGTTCGTGTAAGACCAGGGATGTATATCGGTTCTACTGATGAAAAAGGTCTACACCATTTGGTGTACGAAGTAGTCGACAACTCAATTGATGAGGCGTTGGCTGGTGTGTGTGATTTGATTAAGGTTACTATAAAAAAAGACAATTCAGTTATTGTAGAAGATGATGGTTCTGGTATTCCAGTTGAAACACACCCAAAAACAGGCAAATCAACGCTTGAAACTGTACTTACAGTGCTTCATGCGGGTGGTAAATTTTCAAACGACGCTTACCAATACTCAGGTGGTCTTCACGGTGTTGGTGTAAGTTGTGTAAATGCTTTAAGTACATACCTTATTGCCAGAGTCAAAAGAGACGGCAAAATGTACGAACAAAGATTTGAAAAAGGAAAAACTGTTACAGAACTTACTGTTATAAAAGAAAATGTCAGAGGAACTGGAACATCGATTGAATTCATGCCGGACAATACGATTTTTGAAACTTTGAATTTTGATAAGAATGTACTTGCAAAAAGATTCAGAGAAATGGCGTTTTTGAATAAGGGCGTGAAGATAGAATTTGCTGATGAAAGAGAAGGCTACAAGGAATTGTTCCACTACGAAGGTGGGATAAAATCATTTGTAGAATACATCAACAAATCCAAAAAGCCTTTGGACCACGAAGTTATGTACATCGAAGGAGAAAAGGACACTACAAAAGTTGAAATAGCTATGCAATACACTGAAAGCTACAACGAAACGATAGTTTCCTTCACTAACAACATTAAAACAGTTGACGGTGGAACGCACGTTGTAGGATTCAAATCAGCACTTACACGTGCACTTAACGATTATGCAAGAAACAAAAATATATTAAAAGAAAAAGACGATAATTTGTCTGGAGATGATGTCAGAGAAGGTATCACTGCTGTTGTTTCAGTAAAACTTAACAACCCACAATTTGAAGGACAAACCAAAGGAAAATTGGGTAACTCCGAAGCGAGAACTGTCGTAGACAGCGTTGTGTACGAACATTTGAGCTTCTATTTTGAAGAAAACCCAAAAATTGTCAAGACAATCATACAAAAAGCATTGGCATCCCAAAAAGCGAGACTTGCCGCAAGACGTGCGAGGGATTTGGTTCGTAAGAAATCGGTGCTTGACAATACTACACTTCCAGGAAAACTTGCCGACTGCCAAAGCTCAGACATCGAACACAACGAAATCTTCCTTGTCGAAGGGGATTCTGCTGGTGGTTCTGCAAAAGGTGGCAGGGACAACAAATTCCAAGCTATTTTGCCATTGAGAGGTAAAATCTTGAATGTAGAAAAAGCTCATCTTGAAAGAGTTTTAAATTCAAACGAAATCAAAGCTATGATTACTGCATTTGGAACTGGAATAGGAAAAAACTTTGACATCAGCAAACTTCGTTACGGTAAAATCGTAATAATGACCGATGCCGATGTCGATGGAGCGCACATCAGAACACTTCTACTTACATTCTTGTACAGATTTATGAAGCCATTGGTGGAAAAAGGTCACGTCTACATCGCACAACCACCACTTTACGGAATCATCAAAGGTGTTAAAGTAATGGAATATTGCTACACAGAAAAAGAATTAGAAGAAGCTTTGGAAAAATACGGCGAAAGAAGTAACATCAAAGTTCAAAGATACAAAGGTCTTGGTGAAATGAATGCAGAACAATTGTGGGATACTACAATGAATCCTGAACACAGAATCCTAATCAAAGTTGAAATCGACGGAGAAGATGAAAACGAACTTGACAACACATTCGATGTTTTGATGGGAGACGATGTTGAACCAAGAAGAGAATTTATAGAACAAAATGCTGTTTATGCACAAAACATTGACGCTTAGGAGAATAATATGACAGAAAGAAAAATCAATATAAAACCAGCTGATTTGAAAAAAGAAATGGAAAGTGCATATTTGGATTATTCTATGAGTGTAATTGTATCACGTGCACTTCCAGATGTAAGAGACGGATTAAAACCTGTTCACAGACGTATAATTTACGGAATGCAACAACAAGGGTTGTTCCCAGATAGAAAATACTCCAAGTCTGCAAGACTTGTAGGGGAAGTAATGGGTAAGTATCACCCTCATGGTGACAGTGCAATCTACGATGCAGTTGTAAGACTTGCACAAGATTTCAACATGAGATATCCACTTGTAGATGGTCAAGGTAACTTCGGTTCAATCGACGGTGACGGAGCTGCCGCACCTCGTTACACAGAATTGCGTATGGCAAAACTATCACTTGAAATGTTGCGTGACATCAACAAAGACACTGTTGATTTCCAAGACAACTATGACGGTGAAGAACAAGAACCAGTTGTACTTCCATCTAGATTTCCTAACTTAATCGTAAATGGATCCAGCGGAATCGCTGTTGGTATGGCGACAAATATGGCTCCACACAATTTGGGTGAAACTATAGATGCATTAATAGCATCAATCGACAATCCAAATATTACAATAGAAGAATTGATGAAACACATCAAGGCTCCCGATTTTCCAACAGGTGGAAACATCATGGGACTTGAAGAAGTCAAAAATGCATACACAACAGGACGTGGAAAAGTCAAACTAAGAGCAGAAGCTAGGATTGAGGAATCAAAGGGAAGATACAAAATAATCGTCACAGAAATTCCTTACCAAGTTAACAAATCCAATCTAATCAAAAAAATCGCAGACCTTGTAAAACAAAAGAAACTAGAAGGTATTAGCGATTTGAGAGATGAATCGGACAGAAAAGGTATGAGAATTGTCATCGAAACAAAAAGAGATGCCAATCCAAATATCGTGCTTAATAACTTGTACAAATACACTCAAATGCAAACTACATTCGGGATAATTAACCTTGCACTTGTAAATGGTGTTCCAAAAGTATTGAATTTGAAACAACTAATCGACCATTATCTTGTTCACCAAGAAATAGTCGTTAGAAGAAGAACGCAATTTGATTTGAACAAGGCGAAGGCGAGAATTCACATAGTGGAAGGATTGTTGAAAGCAATCGACAATATCGATGAAATTATCCACATCATAAGAACAAGTTATGATGATGCGCTTGAAAAATTGATGCAAAGATTTGGTTTTTCAGAAATTCAAGCCCAAGCAATCTTGGATATGAGACTTAAAAGATTACAAGGTTTGGAAAAAGAAAAACTACAAAATGAATTTGACGAATTGAGCGCATTGATTGAACAATTGACAGAAATTTTGAATAACAGACACATGTTATTAGGAATCATCAAAGACGAATTGACAGAAATTAAAACAAAATATTCAGACGACAGAAGAACTAAAATTCTAAGAGATGACGGTGATTTTGAAGATATGGAACTTCTAGAAGAAGAAGACATGTTTATTACTATCACTAACAAAGGCTACATCAAACGAATTTCAACCGATGCATACAAAGTTCAACACAGAGGTGGACGTGGTGTTAATGCAATGGGAATGAAAGATGGAGATTTCATCAAAGATATGTTCGCAACTACAACTCATCAAGATTTGTTGTTCTTTACTAATAAAGGAAAAGTTTACTCACTAAAAGCTTACGAAGTGCCAGAAGCAAGTCGTACTGCTAGAGGATCCAACATCATTAACCTAATCCAAATCGATGCCGATGAAAGTGTTACACAAGTATTGGCATTGGATAAAGACAAAGAAGACGATCAATTTATAATATTTATCACTAAAAATGGTAAAGTGAAGAAGACTTCGTTGGATTTGTACGAAAATATCAGAAAAACTGGTATCATAGCTATAAAATTTGACGAAGGTGACGAACTTATCGATGTTAAACTTGTCGAAAAAAATGAAAATGTAATTATAGTCACTAAAAAAGGTATGAGTTTGCAATTTAATGTGGATCAATTGAGAGATTTATCCAGAAATGCTATCGGGGTAAAGGCTATAACGCTTAACAAAGACGATGAAGTTATTTCATTTGATTTGGTAAAAGACAATGAATTCTTGGCAGTTATCAGTGAAAATGGTTACGGTAAGAAGACTGAATTATCCAACTACACTACTCAAAACAGAGGTGGAAAGGGAATCAGAACTTACAAAATCGCCAAGAAAACAGGAGATGTAGCGTGTGCTAAGGCATTGAAAAACGAAGATGAGATACTTTTGATTAGCAAAAAAGCTGAGGTTATCAGAATTAAAGCGAAAGGAATATCTACACTTTCAAGATCAACATCTGGTGTATTATTGAAAAATACAGATAAGGGCGAAGATGCGATAGTAGCTGTAGCTAAGTATTTTGAAGAATAAGGAGAAAATTATGCAATTAAACTACGATATAGTCACAAAAGACGAAATAATTGTAAGAATCCAAGGTGATTTGGACATTAACACTTGCGACGAATTCAGAGATGATTTATTGGAAGAATACAAGAAAAATCCAAAAGACATCAGAATTGATGCGACAGATCTTTCATTTATAGATTCAACAGGACTTGGTGCTTTGATAAAAGTGTACAACGAACTAAGAGATAATAACCACAAAATCTACATTGACAACATCAAAAAACACGTCAATAAAGTGTTCACGATAACTGAAATGGACAAGATTTTCGTAATAAAGGAGATATAATGGAAGAATTCAGATTAAGTTTTCAAAATGAAAAAGAAAATGTATCTCTTATAAGACTTTCAGCATCTTTCATTGCGATGAAGTGTGGATTTTCAGTAGACGATATTGAAGATATCAAATTGTGTGCGAGTGAATGCTTGAATTTGCAAAGAAACAGATCCGAAATCATCGACTGTACAATGACTATTGACGATGAGTCTTTAACACTAATCTTCAAATTAGATGGATTTAATCCACGTGAAAACAACGAAAAGGATAAAATATCGGAAATGATTATCCAATCTTTAATGGATGAATACGAAATCAATGGAAGTGAGATAAAAGTAATCAAGAATAGGAAATAATATTATGGCGAATAAATCAATTAGTAAAGAAGAACAGGAGAATATTAAAGAATTATTCTTGAAATTCCAAGAAACACGAGACAAGAAAACAAGGGATACTCTCGTTGAAAAAAACCTGTATATCGCTGAAATATTGGCTAAAAAATACACAGGAAGGGGAATCGAATACGATGATTTGTACCAAGTCGCATGTATCGGACTAATCCTTGCGATTGACCGCTACGATCCATCAAAAGGCTACGAATTCTCCTCCTATGCAACTCCTACAATAGTCGGAGAAATCAAGAAATATTTCAGAGACAAAGGCTGGGTCATCAGAGTTCCACGCAGAATTCAAGAACTCAACAAAAAAGTTGCCAACGCCAAGACGTATCTGTCACAAACTATGCAAAAATCTCCAACAGTTGAAGACATCGCAGATTACTTGTCGATAACAAACGAAGAAGTGTTGGAAGTGTTGGAAGGTGCGAAGGTGTATGCTCCACAATCATTGGATCAATCAATCGATCAATCAAGTGATGACAGGGACACTAATCTTAGCGATTTGATTGGAGAAGAAGACAAGGACATGCTGAAGTTTGAAAACAGGGATTTAATCAACAGATGCATGGAGGATTTGAACGAAGTTGAAAAGAAAATTCTTCTTGGAAGATATTTTGATAAGAAAACACAAATCGTGATTGCAGAGGAATTGGATATTTCGCAAATGACTGTCAGCAGAATGGAGAAGAAAATTCTCAAAAAATTCAAGGCGTCACTCAAGGAGCAACTGGAATTTTAAATGGAAATTTTGAGATTTGAAAATGTTAAATTCATCAAAGAGTACGATGATTTTTCTATAGATAAAAACGAAGTAGTTTTCGTTGTGGGTAAGAGTGGAAGTGGCAAATCCACTCTTCTCAAACTTATCAACAACACATTACAACTGAAATCGGGCAGAATTTTCTACAAAGATAAAAATATTTTGAATATCAAACCAGTTGAATTGAGAAGAAACATCATAATGACTTCCCAGGAAAATTTCTTGTTTGATATGACTATAAGAGAGAATTTCCATGAGTTTTACAAGCTACGCGATTTAGAAGAATTAACTGACGAAGAGATTGCTACATTTCTCAGAATTACAAACTTCGATGTCGATTTGAACCTCAATGTTGAGAAACTTTCCGGAGGAGAAAAGCAAAGGGTGTTCTTGGCTATTGCACTTAGCTTAGATCCTGAGGTTTTGTTATTGGATGAGCCGACAAGTGCGTTGGATAATAAGACTGCATTTGATATGATGAAAAATATCGTGGATTATTGCAAACACAACGACATCACACTTGTAGTTGTGAGTCACGCTAGACAATTGGTGGACGAATTTGCAGATAAAATAATCGATTTGGGAGAATAAAATGGGAATAATTAAAATACCATGGACTAGGTTCGTTCTGATTTATTTGCTTTTGTTAGTTGTGTTATTCGTAATGAAGAAATGTCGTATCAACAAAACAAAAATGCTAGTTGTAGCAAGTGTTCGTATGACTGTGCAACTTATAATCGCAGGTTTCATTCTAACTTATGTGATAAATGCGAACAACAATTTATTTGTTATAATTTACATATTGGTAATGGCGACATTCAGCAGTTTAAAAGTTTTCAAAGGAAATCATTTATCTGACAAATTCAAAGCGATTATAGGATTTAGCATATTATTTTCAGGATTACTCGTGGAATGTTTCTACGTGGGATTTGTAATCAGAAAACCGATTTTGGATGCACAATATGCGATTCCAATTTCTGGGATGCTTTTCGGAAACACAATGACGGCTGTGAATTTGGGAGTAAATTACTTAAACGAAAATCTTAAACTAAACAAAAACAAAATCACAACGTTAATTAATTTGGGAGTAAGTGCAGACACAGCGCTTATTCCTATTGTCAATCAATCCGTAGAAATGGCGATACTACCGAATTTGAACAGTATGATTGCGATGGGAATTATAAGTCTTCCTGGAATGATGACAGGACAAATTCTATCCGGAGTTAGCCCAAACACTGCGATAATTTATCAAATTTCTGTGATGATAGCCATCTGTGCTAGTGTCAACATTGCAAGTTTTTTGTCGCTTTATTTGGGATACAAAAGTTTGATTAATAATAGAGAACAAATAAATTTTGAATTATAATTGGAGGAAAAAAATGAGAATTGAAAAGGATTCTATCGGTGAAATCGAAGTAAGTGACGATGTTTTGTGGGGAGCACAAACTCAAAGAAGTTTCAACAATTTTAAAATCGGAACAGAAAAAATGCCACTTGAAGTCATCAAAGCGCTAACAAGATTAAAAAAAGCGTGTGCGATTTCTAATAACAAATTGGGAAAACTTACAGACGAAAAGAAGGATTTGATTGTGGGTGCATGTGATGAAATCTTGGATCACAAACATGACAGCGAATTTCCACTAGCTGTGTGGCAAACTGGATCTGGAACGCAATCCAACATGAATGTGAATGAAGTCATCGCTCATATCGCAAACAAAAAGTATGGGGAGAACATAATTCATCCAAACGATGATGTGAACAAATCACAAAGCTCCAACGACACATTCCCATCTGCAATCCACATTGCACTTAAACACATGATTGATTCAGAACTAATCGAAGAATTAGAAAACACTGAAAAAGTCTTGGAAACATTGATGGAAGAAAACAAAGATATCATCAAAATCGGACGTACACATTTGCAAGATGCAGTGCCTCTAAGATTGTCACAAGAAATATCGGGATGGCTTTTCATGATTAGAAAAGGTAAACAACACATCATTGAAGCAAGCAAAGCGTTAAACGAACTTGCAATTGGAGCTACAGCTGTGGGAACAGGACTCAACGCAGTTAAAGGATTCGACCAAATGGTAGTAGATGAAATAAATGCCCAAACAAAAGGAGAATTCGTCACTGCAGAAAACAAATTCCACGCACTTACATCAAAAGATGCAATAAGCTATACTCATGGAGCAATCACAGCCCTTGCTAATAATTTGATGAAAATAGCAAATGATGTGAGATTTTTGGCGAGTGGCCCAAGATGTGGAATCGGCGAATTATCAATTCCTGCAAATGAACCGGGCTCATCAATCATGCCTGGCAAAGTAAATCCAACACAAGCAGAAGCATTGACTATGGTTTGTGTACAAATAATGGGCAACAACACTACAATTCAAGTCGCAGCAAGCCAAGGAAATTACGAACTAAACGTATATATGCCTGTGATTATATATAACGCGTTGCAATCAGTACGACTAATCAAAGATGCTACAAAATCTTTTACAGATAATTGTCTAAGAGGACTCAAAGCAAACAGAGAAGTAATAGATTATTATTTGAACAATTCGTTAATGCTAGTCACTGCCCTTAATACCAAAATTGGCTACGACAAAGCTAGTACAATCGCAAAATATGCACACAAAAACAACACAACACTTAAACAAGCTTCCCTTGATTTGGAAATTCTAACAGAAGAAGAATTTGACGAATACGTCGACCCTACAAAAATGTGCTAGTTAAAAAAATATTTTATATTGAAAAATAATAATATAAAATATATAATAAGTATGAGGGTAATGGGGGGAGAATATGAAAAAGAAATTAACGATATATGTGGTAGCAGTGATGACGTTTCTGATGTATATTGGATATGACATAAGCTACGCTCAAACAGAAAATAACATAATTTTGGCAAGTACACAAACTTTGCCAAAAGCAGGCATAGACAACGAGCATATTTTAATAAGCATCGCTTGTTTAATAATAATTACTGGTGCATTTTTTGTGTTTTTTAAAAAAAGAGAAAAGAAGTAAGCAATTACATTGCTGACATGGGTTAGTAATGTAATTGCTAACGTAGGTAAGTTTTACGCAGTTAAGCATATTGCACGAATATCTAGACTACAAAAATTCGTGATTTCTAAATCTTGAAACCCTAAAATTTGAAGCTCACTACGTTCGGCGGTCAAATTTTAGCCGGGTTTCTTCGATTTGAAACAACTTGAATTTTCTCCGTATGATATTCTTAGCAATAAGGCTTAACTGCTTTTTTATTTTATCAACAAAAAAATCTTAGACTTAATTGTCTAAGATTTTTACAAATAATCTATTAAATTTTCTTCTGATATATCTATTGGGTCGTCATGGTAGTATACTTTGACTATCATGTCTTCTGTGATTTCCCAGATGTTTCCTTGGACTGCGAAGATGTTCCATTCATCGATGTCGAAGATTCGTTTGTAGCTTTCATATATTTTTTTGTATTCTTCAGGATACAAATATCTGTAGTCTTCGGAGCCTATTAGAAACGGGTTGGGCATTTTGTTATCTTTTAAATATTTGTAGTACTGTTTCAAATCTTCTTCATTTAATGGTACGTAGTGGTTATTGAGTACGTAGTCCCATTTTGCTCCATCTAGATAGACGATTTTTTCTGCGGGTACTTTGAGGCAATAAGCTACGGAGTTTTCGTCTGGTTTCATGCAGTTTTTGTTACTGACTGAGCACCATATTGGTAGTTTTACATCGTCAGGTTTTGGGACGATTTGTTCTGCTTGTTTGACAAAATAGGTGTATTTTTCTCTGAAAAACTCATAGATGTCTCCCAAATGTTCACTTGCGTATTCCAATTTGTTGATGAATCTTTTTTCTTTTTTTAATACGTCTAGTGATCTTTTGTCTTGCATTGTGTAAAGCATTACATATCCATTTGTTTCATTTGGGTTTTTCATTTGTTTCATTATTTGTTCCTTTCTGTTTCGTGCATTATGATGAATGCGATTAGTATTATGACAGGAAGTATGAGTATTGATTTTGTTGAGTAGACAATGGATGTGAGTGTTCCGATTATGCAACCTAGTATGAATATCAAGATTGCAGAATATGTCGTAAATGATGCTTTGAGTAGGTTGTTATCTTTTGTGTAGAGGTAGTCGATGAGTCTGTCGGTTGCTTTTTTCAAATTTCCTGTGCACATTGTCGTCATCAAATCGACTCCGTTGAATCTTCGAAATGCTTCGATTTGCATTGCGCATACGAATGATATGAGAAGACATGCTAATTTGTTCAAATTTTCTGGGATAAATCCAACTAATGCGAGGATTATTCCTTCAAAAACTATGATAACTTGTCTCCAATGTACGATTTTCATGTATTTGTGCTTTTTCTCAAATATTCTAACTAGAGTTGTTCCCAAAATGAATGCGATAATCGGCATAACGTAGCGCACTATTTTGTCCAAATTCCCGTAGCAAATATTAATCGAGAGTAGTACGAGATTTCCTGTTTGTGCGAATGCGAACACTCCTCCACGGGTTACGTAGCTGTAGCTATCCAAGAATCCTCCGATTAGTGTTAGTATGAACATTATTTGTAAACTTTCAGATTTTTGTGTCATTAAATCACCTGCTTATTTGATTACATTATACCATTTTTTCATTTATAGAAAAAACCAACTGGATTACAACGTAGCCATCATCCTATCAGCAGTGGTCGCGCTACTACAATTTATAAAAACAAAAAGCTCATCTTATTAGATGAGCTTTTGTTTTGTGGAGAATTATTTCCAAGTGTTTAGACATTTTTGATACTTAATATAATCAGCAAACGGCTTTCTTGCAAGGTAGTTGTGATTGTCTATCATATTTTTTTCTTTTTCTAATTTTTTATCATAAGCAAAACAAAACATTTTGTTGTAGTTGTTTTTTCTAGGATTCAAATAAACATTGGAGTACAAGAAATATCGGTACTCGTATTGTGTATTGGGATCATCTTTGAAATATATCGTAAAACATGTAGTGTTCTTACTTGCATAATTATATTGTTCTATTAATTTTATGTTGGATCTATCGGTTCCTTGCAAAGCGAGGACTTGGTCTAGTTTTTTGTTTGCGAAATGGTTTTGAATTGGATGATCAACAACCCACCACACAACATTGTAAATCACGAAAATACAGATCACTATTTTGATAAATTTGAATAATTTATTTTTCATATTTACCTCCTAATACCATCCATCAGTGTATTTCATGTATTTTGCCTTTTTAAAATAAGTGTTACCAATTGGACTTCCAGTAGCGTATTCGTAAATATAAACACTGATTTTGTTGGTATCTTCAAACAAATACGGCAAATTAGACAATCTAAAACTAGTCAAATGATAACTATAATTATATTCAACCAATGGATCATCCTTAAAAATCACATCAAAATCATAATCTCCAGTTTTATAATTATAGCTTGATGAAATCTTCAAAATATTATCTTTATTAGTTCCTTGCTGTTCCATGAAAGAATACAACCTGTGCTTTCCACAAAAATATTGAACTGGATGATTAACAGTCCATCCAACAATTAAGTAGACGATTACAATTGTAAGTAGGATTTTAAATAACCTTTTCATAAATTTCACAACCTTTCTTGTGTTAATTACATTATACCCAAATTTTTCAAATCAGAATAGTAATAACTCTCCTACAAATGTATGTATAAATGAAAGGGGGAGTGAAAATGAAAAAATTAAAAATCACTTCAGTAAATGATGTAAACGGAACACAAAAGAAAAGTTCCAAGACATTTAGTAACTTAAAATCAGGTGTTACTAACGAAAACTTAAAAACTGCATCATCTGCAATCAATTCATTAGTAGATTCTGATGAAAAACACGCGTATGTAGTAGAAGAAACAGAACTTTAGGAGGTATTTAAATGCAAGAATATTTACAAATCAAAATAGGCAATGATTCAAATGAAACAATGACTATCAACTTAACAAACTATGATCGTGCAAAAACTGATGAAGAAATCAAAAACGCAATGGATCAAATCTTACAAACAGAAGTATTCACTGGCAAAAAAGCTGTCTACAACAAGAAAATATCAGCAGATATCGTAACTGTAGATAAGAAACCAATGAATATACAATAAGGATAACAAATGGACGAATTCTTAAGTTTTGTCGGTAACGTCGGCTTTCCCATTTCAGTGACAGCATTTCTTCTAATTAGAGTTGAATCCAGATTAGAAGACATCAAAATCTCCATTGAAAAGCTCAACGCCATCCTCACTAACTTAAACAGATAACCTTAATTTCATATATCATTTCCTAAAATTTTTCTAACAAAACGGTAAGTCTCATACGAGATTTACCGTTTTTTACGTTACAAACAAAAAATCGGCTCATTAAGAGCCGATTTTCTTACTTAAATTTACAATTTATTTTGCTTCTTCAAATTTGATGTTGTATTCAAAATCTGCTGGATTGTAATAATCAAGAGCTTTTCCTTCTACTTCTGCGTATGGATAACCGAAGTTATTAAGTGGTTTGTCGTCTTGTTTTGGTTCAAGAATAAGATCACGACCTGTAGTCAATGCTACACGCAATGAATCCATTCCACCCCAATAATAATCGGCAAGTTCTTTTGTTTTTTCATCAGATTTGTCTAAATTTTGTTTCAAAACAGCTTTCAACACATCGCCTGGATCTGCTTTAACCCAACCTTGACCTTGAAGGTAGAATTCAGACCAGCAGTGTTGACCTTTAGTTTCATCATCAGATTCTTTCTTGCTCATTCTTACACCGAAGATTTCACGAGCAGGAACGCCAGCTGCTCTACACAAAGCTACGAAAACTGAGTGAATGTCAGTACATTTACCTTGTGGCATATCCAATAATTTTTCAACTTCACCAGTACCGCAACCTTTTACAGATTCGTCACGGTTCATATTAGCGATAGTCCAATCGTAAATTGCTTTTACTTTGTCTAAATCAGTAGTCTTACCTTCAGTGATTTTGTCAGCAAGTTCTTTTACTTTACCATCAACAGGCATCATGCTGTTTGGTTGTAAGAATTCTTTAAGTTCGTCTTTTTTAGCTTGGTCTTCTTTTTCAGTAAGTTCTCCTCTTTTGATTTCCTTACGTTCAGCATCAAATGATAGTGAAACCTTACGATCAGTTGCTTCATTGTCCCATTCAACATAAAGCATCTTATTACCTAACTTGTCAGTAGTTTGTTGTTGTTTAGCGTGAGCTTCATCCAAATCCACCTTAACGTTAGAAATCTTTTGGTATTCTGAATCTTGTGGAATTGGTAACCACAATTTTACAGATTTGCCTTTATCGTATTTTGACAAATCAACATTTGTTGTCAAAGTTCCTTTTCTTTCTGCGAAGTTTTCTTCCTTCTTTTCTTCTTTTTTGATTTCTACCTTATTAGTGTCTTCCTTTGCAGTTTCTTCCTTCTTAGTTTCAGTAGTTTCTTGTGTATTATTCTTAGCACATGCTGATAAACTAACCACAAATACCAATAAAAGTAAAATCTTTAATGCTTTTTTCAAAAAACATCCCCCTTTATATATTTTTACATAAAATTAGGCAATATATGAAATATTGCCCAATTAAATATCTTATTTTGCTGCAGAACCTTCGATTTTATATCCTGCATCCATCCAAGCAACAATTCCACCTGGGTGACGATATACATTTGTAAATCCAGCTTCTTTTGCGATAACTGCGCCGACATCACTTCTAGCACAACCAACAAAACCACAATATACAACTACAGTTTTGTTCTTATCTTCGCCCAAAGCTTTCAAGAAAGCTTCTTTTTGTTCTGGTTTTAATTCGTCAGCTTTCATAGGCAATTCTGCATTTACAGCGCCAGGAATTCTGTTTTTGTCAAAAGATTTAGCTGGCATAGTATCCACTATAACCATGTCTTTCTTTTGGTCAATCCATGAATTCAAATCTTCTGTAGATACAAGTTCATATCCACCCTTGTTGACAGCATTTACAAGTTTCATACTTGCAGTTTCAATTTTTTGTTCGTTACCATCTTTTGCAGTTCCAGGACCTTTGTTATCAGCTCCAGGAGCAGCTTTTTGGCAGCCAGTTGCCAATACTAAAATCATGGCAAATAATGTCAAAGCTTTAATGAATTTCTTCATTATGTAATCCCTCCTAAAATATTCTATATACTTATTATATCGTAAAATTTCAGAAAATTTGAGTTTTATTTATTGAAATAATTTATAAATGGGCTGTTTTCAGGGTAAATTTGTGTCATTTTCTATAAATGACATACAATTAATAGATTTTTTATACAAATAATCAATTTACGATTATGATATACTATAATTAATTTAACGTTTTACTATCAATTTCCCAAGGAGGATTTATGTATATTTTAATCGTGGCAGTGGTGCTTTTGTTGGCGCTTTTGGCTGTTAAATTTTCAAATAGATATGGTATTCCGTCGTTTCTATTGTTTATTATTTTAGGAATATCGTTTAATTTTTTCGGAAAAGATTTCAATAATTACAGATTTGTGGACGAGTTTTCAAGCGTTGCGCTTTTGATTATTATGTTCTACGGTGGTTTCGGTACAAATTTGAAAATGGCAAAACCAGTGACAACACAGGGAGTTATCATGGCAAGTGCAGGTGTTGTGTTGACATCTGTTCTTACGGGAGCTTTCTGTTATTTTATACTTAAAATCAGTTTTGTGGAATCCATGCTTTTGGGATCCGTTGTAGGTTCCACGGATTTTGCTTCGGTGAGTTCGATTTTACGAAGCAAGAATTTGAACCTTAAATACTCCACTGCATCAATGCTTGAAATCGAAAGTGGTTCCAACGACCCGACGGCTTACACTATGACTATGATTTTCTTGTCGATTTTGATGGGGTCTAAGACTTCTGTGTTCAAACTGATTTTGCTTCAAGTTGGAATTGGGCTGTTGATTGGTTTTTTGATGGCAAAATTAACAGAAAAATTGATTTTTAAGATAGATTTCTCACAAGACGGTCTGTTCACTGTTCTGATTATTTCCTGCGCACTTCTAACTTTTGCTATTAGCAAGAATTTGGGAGGAAATGCGTTCTTGTCAGTGTATGTACTGGGAATTATGATAGGAAATTTGGAATATTATAGGAAGAAAGAGGTTGTGTTCTTCTTCGACGGTTTTTCGGGAATAATGCAGATTGGTTTGTTCTTTTTGCTGGGGCTTTTGGCAGATCCTAAAAACATCGTGAAGGCTGTTCCTGTGGCTTTCTTGGTGATGGTTTTTATCACAATTATTGCAAGACCATTGGCAAGTATTCTGCTTTTGAAACCTTTTGGATACAAGAAGAATCAACTTATTGTAATTTCTGCGGCAGGATTCAGAGGAGCGGCTGCGATTGCGTTTGCTATTATGGTTATCAATAGTAATGCAAAGTTATCTGTGGATTTGTTCCACATAATTTTCGTGATTTGTCTGTTGTCTTGTTTAATTCAAGGATCGCTCTTCCCGATTATTTGCAAGAAAACTGATATGATTGATCCTGACGATACTGTTCTTAAAACTTTCAACTACTACAGTTCTAAAAGCGATGTTGGTTTTATCGAAACGAAAATAAATGAGCACAGTGAACTTGTAGGAAAAAAGGTTAGCGAGATTGGGCTTCACTTCGATATAATTGTTGCAAAAATTATAAGAGATAACAAACTTATAGTTCCACGTGGTGATACTGTGATTTGTGCAGATGACACTGTTGTAATTGGCGGCAAATCTTATTTTGATCCGACAGGTTACGGTTTGGTTGAAATCACAATCAGCGACAAAAACAACTGGAATGGTAAGAAGTTAAAGGATATCGACATGATTGATTCTGAACTTGTGGTTATGATTCAATCAAAGAACGGCGAAATCATTGTTCCTACGGGCAATGTTACGCTTAACGTTGGGGATAAGTTGATTATTCTAAAAGAAACGGTAAGATTGTAAATATTTTGTTAATTGTGAACATTTGATATAAACTCTGATATAATAATAAAATAATTACATTTTAAGGAAGGATTTTATGATAGATTTTTTGATTCAAAAATTTGTTAAAAATTACGAGGACACGCAAAGCTTCACTACGCGTAGATCATACGGTAATTTGAGCAGTGCTGTGGGATTGTTCATTAACTTATTTTTGTTTTCTACTAAACTAATAATAGGATTACTCACTAATTCCATAGCGATAATGGCTGATGCTATCAACAATTTATCGGATTGTTTCAGTATTATTCTGATGGTTTTAAGCTTTAGTATGAGCACGAAACCCGCCGATGAAAAACATCCGTACGGTCATTCACGATTGGAGTACATCTTCTCGTCATTGATTACTATTTTGGTCATTTACATCGGGGTGAAATTGGTAGTTGCATCATTTAAGAAGATTATCCACCCGGAAATCATTACATTCAACATATATTCGTTGATTGTCCTAATAGTGGCGATTGTGGCGAAGTTTTGGCTAAGCAAATTTTACTACAAAATTTCCAAGAAAATCGACTCGGATTTGTTGATGGCGACATCTGTGGATTCAAAAAGCGACTGCATATCCACATCCATCGTACTTATTTCTGTCGTAGTGTTCAAATTGACAGGACTTAATATCGACGCATACATCGGACTTTTGGGTGGTGTTATCATCATCAAAAACGGATTTGAAATGATAACAGACACTGTGGATAAACTTTTGGGAACGGGTGCATCCAGAAAATTCGAACGTGAAATCACCGATTTCATCACATCATACGACGGAATCTACGGCGCACACGATTTGAGAGTTCACGATTACGGTCCAGGTCACATCTTCATAACTGTGGATGTGGAAGTGGACAGTTCCGAAGAATTCATCAAACTACATTCACTTGCAGATAGAATCGAAAGAGATTTGATTGAACAAAAAGGCGTGTACTCCACTATTCATATGGATCCGTTAGCAGTCAACAATCCAGAAGTTCAAAACTTACACGAAATTGTCGCAAAAATCATCGACGATGTAAACGACGAATGGATATTGAACGATTTTAGGATTTGTCCTAAAAAAGAAGGCGATGAGATGATTTTTGACATCAGAGTAGATATAGATGAAAAAATGGAAGACAAGCAAATAGTCGATATTGTGAAAGGCAAAATCCTATCACAAATCACTGACTACAAGCCAATTATAGCGATTACAAGAGGATATCAAAGAAGAAACTTTTATTAAAATGAAAAATATTAAACGAATTTATGATAAAAATCCACTCAAATTCATACTAGAAGTCTACGCAGTGTATTTGGTGTGGTTTTTTGCAATGGAAAAAATACCCAATAGAAATTATCACATAGTATATTCGAAACTAGACGACTACATTCCTTTTTATAAACCAGCGATACTTATGTACTCGTCGTGGTTTTTGATGCTAGTGATACCATTTGTCTACCTTTTGAAGAGAAAATCATACGATAATATGTACAACATAATTATCCCGATGTTTTCTGCGATGTTCATATCACTGATAATTTATATGATATATCCGACAGCACTTGACATCAGAGTAACTAATATCACTGGAAATGATATTTGTTCGTGGATAATAAAGGGAATTCACAAGATAGACCCACCAAATAACGTGTGTCCAAGCATTCACGTATCTACAACCGTGATAATTGACAATCAGTTTCGAAGAATATTGAAAAATAAAGGAAAATCGAAGGTTTTATTCTTATTGTGGGATGCGGGAATTTGCATAAGCACCATGCTTGTAAAACAACACAGCATTATAGATGTAGTGTGTGGAATTATTCTAGCTCATGCTATACTTTTTGTATTCAATAGAAAACAAAACACAGCTTATCACTATTAGTGACAGGCTGTGTTTTTTTAGTTTGAAGAATAATTTATTTGTTTGAAACTGGGAAAACAAATGATAATATCATTAAAATCGCAAACGCGAAAATTGATATAACATTGATTATAACGTGAATTAGTCTGAGATTTTTGTTGGATATTTGATTTCTTAAAGCCAAATTCATAATAGCGAACGGAATCAAATACAACAAAACAAAACCTTGTTGACCGAATCCATCAAAAAATATCAGTCCGATTAATACAATAATTTGTGCTAAATAAGACAAAGGTATTAATAATTTCTTCATAAAATACTCCCTAGTCTTTCAATATAGATTCAGTTATTTTCAAAAATCTCTTCCAAATAAGTGCAAATATCACAAAATTCACAGCAGCTTGGACTGAGTTTGGAAGAATTGTAGCGATTGCCGTTTTATTTCCGTAAAGAATTACAGATGTGAAGTAATATCCCACGACCATCACCAATTCGCAAATAACTCCAGCAATTAGAACGGTGGATGTTTTTTGATTGTTGATTTTCTTCAAGAACAATCCCATTACAAGTGCCATCAAACCTTTGACAACGAATGTAAATGGTGCAAACGCTGCATAACCAAGCAGCAAATCCGCTAAACTTGAGCCAAACGCAGCGGAAATCATTCCTATAACTGGTCCGAATGCGACAGTGGATAATAATATAATGAAGTCTCCAAGATTAACATAACCCATCGCAGGTGACACTGGGATTTTGATTACCATCGTGAAAAAAGCCGTAAGCGCGATGAAAATCGCAGTTGTAGTAATTTTTCTAGTATTCATTTAATCCTCCTCATATATATTATAGAGTATTTGTGTGGTGGTTGATAGTAACAAATTATGAAAAAATTATGGTAACAGATTTCATAATAAAATTTGTTTGAAAAAATATTTTTGAAAAATAATGTAACAAAAAGGCACGTTTTACACATTATTATTCAATTAAATAATAAAAAAACAATGAACAATAAATATTATCAGTAATTTGTCCAAACAAAACAAGGAAATTTACAAACTAAATAAATCGTAACAAAAAAATGAATGAAAACGATAGAAGTATATTTATAAAATAAGAAATTCAAAAATAGATTGACATTTACTATGTAGTTAAGTAAAATTATGTTATGAGCAAAAAGCAAATAATTTTGCCGTTTTTGCGTATAAAAAAGTAGGAGGGAAATATGAAACCATATTCCAAAAAGTTTTTAGCTGGTGTGTTATTGTTTTCATTGGTATTGCCGAGTGCAACGACATTCGCAACTAATCAAACAGACAGCACTACATATGCTAAACTTCAAGAACAAGGCGTAAAGGCAGACGAAGAAGTCAAAGTTATCGTAGAAACTAGTGACAAGGCTGCTATCGAAAGAGAACCAAACGTAAAGAGCGCGAGATTCTCAAAAGCTGTGAAGGCATCTGAAGCAGATGTAAAGAAAACTTCAGAAAACATCAAAACTAAACTTAACAAAGAAAACGTTAAAGTTGACAAAGAAGATGAATTTTCTGCAGTTATCACAGGTTTCTCAGCTAAAGTTAAAGCAAAAGACATCGACAAATTGAGAAAACAACCAGGAGTTAAAAAAGTCACAACTCAAATGAAGGCTGAAAGACCAAAAGGAGGAGCGTCTCCAAACTTGGCTTCAGCTCCAGGAATGATTAAGGCTGATACTTTGTGGGATCAATACGATTTCTCAGGACAAGGAATGTTAATTAGTATTATAGATACTGGTGTAGATCCATCTCACAAAGATATGAAATTATCTCCTGATGTTAATTCAAAGTATAACAGCGAAGACGAAGTTAATAAAGTAATTAAAGAAAATAGATTAAAAGGTAAATGGTACAGCAATAAAGTACCTTATGGATACAACTACGCTGACGAATCACAAGAAATTAGAGATTCTGGTATCGGTGGATACCACGGAATGCACGTAGCTGGTATAGTTGCTGCAAATGGTGATGCAGAAAATGAAGGAGTAAGGGGTGTAGCACCAAACGCACAATTATTAGCGATGAAGGTATTCAGCAACGATGCATTAGTATCTACAGTTTACGAAGAAGTATGGTTGAAAGCGATTGACGATTCAGTAAAACTTGGTGCAGATGTATTGAACATGAGTTTGGGAATGGGATCAGGTTATAGTAGAGATGGCGTGTCTCCAACAAACGAAGCATTCAATAAAGCTAAAGCTGCCGGAGTTGTATGCGCAGTTGCCATGGGTAATGACCGTGTTACAAACTGGGGTGGCGAAGGCAAGACTAACTTAGCGATAAACCCTGACTTTGGTACTACAGGACACCCTGCAGTTGCAGATCCATCTTATGCAGTAGCATCAATGGAAAACATAAAAATGAGAGGAAGAGTTGTAGAAGTTGAAGGACAACCTGACATCTCAGCAGGTACCGCAGAAGGCGAAAACGAAAAGACAACAACAGGAAAGAAACCATACGTTTATGTTGGATTAGGAAATTCTGATAAAGATTACCAAAAAAATAATGTAAAAGACGAAGATGTAAAAGATAAAATCGTTCTTGCAATGAGGGGAGACGGATCCTTTAATGATAAAGCTCAATTAGCAAAAACAAAAGGTGCAGCTGGTATTATAATTTACAACTCTCCAGAAGGCAACAACTTGTCATTTATGTCTGGAATGGAAAATAAGGAATTTCCTTCAGTATTCATTAGTAACAAAGATGGAGAATATTTAAAAAAACTATTAATAGATAACCCACAACAACAAATCAACATCACTCCAGTACATTCTATTAAGAATCCAAAAGGCGAACAAATGAGTGAGTTCTCATCTTGGGGAATTACTCCTGATTTGAGATTAAAACCAGATATCGCAGGTGTTGGTGGACAAATCTACTCAACAATAAATGAAGATAAATACACTATGATGAGTGGTACATCAATGGCAACTCCACAAGTTGCAGGTGCAAGTGCATTAGTAATGCAAAGATTGTACAAAGATGGTTGGTTAAAGAGAACTGCTGATGGAAAACCAGACCCAATCCAAGAATACTTGACAGTTTTGGTTATGATGAACACAGCAACTCCTATAGAAGACAAAGAAGTAAAAGGTGCTTCAGCTTCATTGTACACACCAAAACAACAAGGTGCAGGTCTTGTTAACCTTGAAAATGTAGTTAAGACAAATGCAACTGTTACAGCTACAGGTGGAAAAGACGACAAAGAAGACGGTAAACTAGAACTTGGAGAAGTTGGAGAACAATTTAATGCAACATTCAAATTGAAAAACTACTCTAAAAATGACATCACATTTACACCAAGATACATCTCATTAAAAGATGAAGTTAAAGATGGAAGATACACAGAACATTCATCTGTTGCAGAAGAAAAAGAATTACCACAAGTTACAGTAAAAGCTAACAGTGAATTTGAATACAAAGCAACAATATCTACAAAAGGAATTGACAAGAATCAATTTGCACAAGGATATGTAATGTTTGAATCCAAAACTAACCCTACACTTTCAGTTCCTTACACTGGATTCAAGGGCGATTGGTCAGAACCACAATTCTTGGACAACATGCCTGATTTCAGCGACGATGTCAACTACAAACCACTAGTATATGATAATGGTGGAATAGATAAATCAGGATTTATGAGAAGAGGAAAAGAAGGCGGATGGAACTACTGGAATGCTTGGAATGTCGATGGCAAACCAACTGTATTCGTTAATTCACGTGATGACGAAAAATTAAACTCAGAAGTTGCACCAGTAATCACAATTATGAGAAACGCTCTTGATGTAAAATACGACATCTTAGACAAAGATGGCAACACATTGAGAAACTTATTCATCGACCCAATTCTTCTAAAAGTAAATGGATTGTACAAAGACAATGGTAAATGGAACTTCGAATACGTTCCTGGAGGAGCAGCTTGGGATTTCAAAGATCAAAACGGAAAACCTGTTGATGAAGGACAATACATCTATAAAATCACAGGACACGTTGATTACAAAGATGCTAAGGAACAAAAATATCAATACAACATATTGTTAGACAATACAGCACCGAAATTAAGCTACAAATACAATGCAGATAACAGAACTATAACTGTAACTGCAAAAGATAACTTAGCAGGTGTATTTAGCGTAGGATACGAAAACACTAAAACTGGTCAATGGTACGAACAAGAAGTTAGAAGAGATGATCAATTCAAAGACGTTGGAATAGTAAGAGATTACTCTTATACATTCGAAATAGCTGAAGGATTTGACTTGGCTAACCTAAGCATTTACGCTTGGGATAACTCAAGAAATGTCGCTGGAGAAAATGTTGACACGGGTGTGACTGATCATGATATCAAAACAACAGATATGACATTGAGAGTAAATGACCCAATGCCTACAGTAGAAGAAGTTAAGAAACATCTAGTTGGATTACCAGAAGGTGCGAAGGTTGAAATAAAAGAACCTGAATATATTGAAAACACTCTTAAATCCACTGAAAAAGCTGGAGAATTTACGATTACAGCGGCAGTTACTGTTGATGGAGTTGAAACTTATTACTATATTAAAGTTAAAGTTGAAGCAATCAAACCAATTGAATTAAAAGTTGGGGATAAGACTCTTAAAACAGAACAAATAAAAGAACACCTTGACTTCTTACCAGAAGACGCAAAAGTTAGAATAATTAAGAATGTTGATACAAAAGAACCTGGTCAATATGAAATAAAAGTAAAGGTTAAAATTGGCGACAAGGAAATTTACTACACAATTCCAGTTATTGTAAAAGGTGAAGAAAAACCAGATGATAAGCCAACTCAACCAGAAGAAAAACCAGAAAAACCAGTTTACACAATGCCTGTAATCACTGTTCAAAACCCTGATTACTATGCAGCATTTGGTAAATACGAAGACAAAGAAAACCCAGAATCTTACAAGAAGATTCACGTACAAGGTAATGTTACTCACATTGACCAATTAGACAAGTTAACATTAACTATCACTAAAGATGGTAAACAAGTTGAAGGAACTGAAGTTCAAGAAATCAAAGTTAACAAAGATAAAGATGGCAATTTCGTATTTGATCACGAATTAGACATTTCTGGATTGGAAGATGGATTTGTTTACGAATTGCAACTAAAAGTTACAGGACAAAACATCGAAGGACGTAAACTTGAAGATACTATTATCAGAAGAATCAGAAAAGACTACGTTGCTCCAACAGTTGAATACACTGTAGAACGCGAAGATGAAAAAGCTCCAACAGCTAAAATCAAAGTAAAAGGTCATGAAAACATGACTTATTTGGAAATGTATCTTAACGAATCAATGCTTTCAAGAATAGACAAAACTTGGGATGCCTTCGAACTTGAAGAAGGCGTTGACGGAGAATTCGAAATAGAAGTTCCATTGGAAATCGGCGAAAACAAATTCCAAATCAAAGCATACGACGATGCAGGAAACGAAACAATCGAAGAAGTTGTAATCAACAGAAAAGATCCTAACGTAAAAGATCCAGTTGATACAACAGACTTATTGAACAACTTATTAAAAGCACATTCAATAGTAGAAGTTCCTGAAAAATACGAAGTGACTGATGAACAATTAGCTGAACTTAAAGATTTGATTGAACAAGCAAGAAAAGCTATTGCTGAACAACAACCACAAGACAAGGTTGATGAAATCAACAACAAATTAAAAGAAGCTTTAGCTAACATTAAAGAAAAAGAAGCTAAGAAAGTTGATAAGAAAAAACTTGTCGGTCAAAAAGAAGATGCAGAAGAATTGTTGAAGAAGAAAGATGATTATAAACTTAACGAACAACAAGAAAAAGCATTACAAGATTTGATACAAAAAGCTGAAGATTTAGTTAAGAAAGAAGATGCAACTCAAGAAGAAGTTGACAAATTAGCTAAAGAAATCGAAGCTGAAATAGCTAAGATAAAAGAAGCTGGAAAACCAGGAAAAGAAGATCCAACAACACCAGATAAACCTGGCAAAGAAGATCCAACAAAACCAGATAAACCTGGCAAAGAAGATCCAACAACACCAGATAAACCTGGCAAGGAAGATCCAAAAGATCCAGGCAAAGATAACCCAGGAACAACACCAGATCAACCTGGTACAGTAACACCAACACCAAGCGTACCTGGAACAACAACTCCAAGCACACCAGCTGAACAACAAAAAACTACAACAAGAGTTGCAGGAGCTGACAGAATTCAAACATCAGTAGAAGTATCCAAGAAATACTACGAATCTGCTGAAACAGTAATCATAGCAAACTACGAACAATTCGCAGACAGCTTATCAGCATCAGCATTATCAAAACAATTAAAAGCACCAATCCTACTTGTACAAAAAGATCAATTAGATTCAGTAGTAGCACAAGAAATCAAGAGATTAGGAGCTAAGAATGTAATCGTAATAGGTGGAGAAAAATCAGTAGATAAAACAAAAGACAGCCTATCACAATACAACGTTAGAACAATAGCAGGAGCTAATCGTTATGAAACAAGTGCAAAGATTGCACAAGAAGTAATCAAGCTTACAGGAACTAAAAAAGCTGTAATAGCAAGCGGAGAAGTATTCGCAGACGCATTAACAGTAGCGCCACTAGCTAACAAAAACAACATGCCAATACTACTTGTACAACCAAACAACATACCAAAAGCAACACAAGAAGTATTGAAACAAATTGAAGAAGTAATAATTGTAGGTGGAGAAAAGACAATCTCTAAAGAAGTAGAAAACAAACTTCCAAACCCTACAAGAATAGCAGGAGCAAACCGTTACGAAACAGCGAAGAAGATTTACGAATATGGCTTCAAAGATAGAGTAGAAGTTAACATCGCAAACGGAACAGTTCCAGCAGACAGCTTAGTAATAGGCTCTATTGATTGCCCAATATTATTAGCAGAAGCAAATGAAATTCCAGAAGCTACAAAACAAGCTTTCCAAGAATCAAAATTTGAAAAAGTTAATGTATTTGGTGGAGAAAACTCAATAAGTGAATCAGTTGTAAAAGAATTGATCAAATAGAGTAAGAAAAGTCGCACGATATTTCGTGTGACTTTTTTTGTCTAAAATTGGGAAAAAACGCTTCTTTTATGATATATTATTAAATAGGAGAAGTGTTATGAAAATTTTGAAAAAACTACTATTTGTTTTAGTGGTGATAATTATGATACCTCAAATCGCCACAGCATCAGAAATAGATAAAATAGACAATATAATCAATCCAAATAGAGGACAAAATGATAGTGTCAGCAAGAAAATTATGCAAAACTTTAAAACTAACTTATCATTTGCAGTAAAACAAGCGATGGACGAAGATAATGCTATATTAAAAATTACCGTATTGGACAAAAAAAGCAAACCAATACCGAAAGTTGAGATAATAGTAACTGATCTTCAGACTGGCAAATCTCGAGAAAATCAGACAGATGAAAAAGGAGAAGCACAATTTTATAAGCTTGCACCATCAGAACATTCCGTGAAGGTAGTGTCTGCTCCGTCGGGATATTTCTTCGATGAACAAAAAGTATTACTTGAAAATAACACCGATAATTCCAAAACTTTGATTGCCAAGACAAGAGAGGACAAGGACAAGAAATACAAAATAACTTATAGAATAACAGACAAATACGCTGTTGCCCTGAAAGAAATAGATGTCAGATTGCAATCGGATACAAAAGAATACTTGTCAAAAACCGATATGTTTGGTTATGCGTATTTTGAAGTAGAAGATCCTGGAAAATATCAGGTGTACGTGGACAAAATGAGTGAATATTTTGAAAAACATGACAATTTCAAAATCAATGACATTGAGATTAATCCAAATTCAGAAGAATCTATTTATAGTTCACAAATAGACGAACAAATCAAAAAAGAGTTCGAATCAGCACTTATAATCAACGTGAAAAAAGCCGACAAACCACAAGAAAAAGTTCTGGTTTCATTAAAAGACAGAAGAACAGATATGTATGCATTCCAGTACACAAATAAAGAAGGAAAAGTAGTATTCGACAATTTGTTTCCGGGAAACTACGTTCTTACTGTAAATAACGAAGATAGATTGACAGAAAACGGAGTCGGAGGAGTTATATTAAAAGAAGGACAAGTGCGTGAGTTCGATGTAGTATTGTCACAAAGTGATTTGTCTAAGAAATCCCTTGTGGTAGAAAAGAAAGAACACGTCGATGAAAAACTCCCAGAATCGGGAAATAAAGACGAAAGAATGATGATTTTATTCTCGGTGGGAATAATAGTGTTGGCGTATTTGTATTTGAACAAACAAAAAGAACAGAATTAGAAATTGCCTAGAATAAAAGTGAACCACAAAATTTTGGTTGGTGGTTCACTTCAAAATCTAGGTAATTTTTATTTATTATTTGTTAACTTATCTTCCCAATCAAAAGGCAAAGGAGGGTATTTGAATTTTTTTCTTTCATTGACATCTAATGACTTATATTTGCCATTTAAATTATATTCTATTGAATACACCATGATTTCTTTATAATGAGTATAAATATAGTTAATTGAGTATCCTTCAGGATCCTTTAATTTAACTTTGTAATTATAAGAACCATCCAGATAGTTTTTAAAAGATGTTATCTCTTTTATGTTATCTTTTTTTATCCCTTGAACTTCCATGTATTTGTACAACTTTTTGTATCCATAATGTCTTTGAACGGGAACAGCTATAATCCATTTTCCAGCTATAAATACCACAAGACATAGTAGTAGTATTTTAACTATTGAAAACTTTTTCTTTTTCATTTGCAGCACACCTCTCTTTGATATTATTATACCCCAAAACAAAAAAAGGTGTGAGATTTCACACCTTACTTAATTACATTTAACACACCCATTGTTGAAAGCATCACGATAGTTCCTGCTGTGATGACTCCAAGTGTTATGGGAAGCATACTTTTTTTGGGAGTTAATCCCAAGAATGATGCCACCAATGCGCCAGTCCAAGCGCCTGTTCCAGGAAGTGGAATCGCCACCAAAATGTAGAGTCCTAGTCTTCCGTACTTGTCGATTGTCTTGCTTTTTTCTTGTGCTTTTTTGTTAATCCAATCCACAAATGGTTTGAAAGTGTCGATTGTATCCAACCATTGTAGGACTTTTTGTGTCAACAAAATCAAAAATGGTATTGGCAATATGTTGCCAATCACAGACAAGAAGAACGCTAATGCAGGGTTAATGTTATTTGCAAGTGCGTAAATCATCGACCCTCTGATTTCCAAAACAGGAAGCATGGACAATATGAACATATAAATTATTTTATTCATACAAACTCCTATTTAAACAAATCGTAGTCCAAATCATCGTATGATTCGATGTATTGGTCCACTTTTTCATCAATTATATCATAATCATTAACAGTGGACTCGTCAGTTATTCCCACGATTTTAAATCCCATTTTGTCCACAGTGTCGATGCAGTAAAGCGCATCTTCAAACACAATCGTGTCATCCACATTAGAGCCCAATTTTTCAAGAGCATTATTCCAATATTCGTCTTCGTATTTGTGGTAACCTACGGATTTACAAGTTTGCACGAATTCAAAATAATCAAGGATTCCTTGTTTTTCAAGAGCGGGAATTGCCAAGTGGTCTTCTGTGGCTGTTGCAACACACATTTTAATTCCCATTGATTTTAGCTTTTCGAGCATATCCAAAACGCCCGGTTTCAAATCAAATTCATTCATATATCCGTTTCTAATTGTGTAATATATAAAGTTCAAACCATCGTCTGTGGTTTTTTTGATGTCAAAAGTTTCGTGAATGTAATCAATAGATGTCAAAAGTGTTTTGGTTTTGATTTTCTTGATAAAATCATCGTCTGGTGTTATTCCCAAATTTTTCATGTAATCTAGTATAACTCTGTTCCATTTGTACATGGAATTAATCAAAGTACCATCCATATCAAAAATTGCGTATTTAATCATAAATTCATCCTTTCATTTATATTTAGATTTTAGTATATGGGGTATGTAAAGTCAATCAAAATCCAGTATTTTTACTTATTTTACAAATATTTTAATTTTATAAAATTGAAAAATAATCGGGAAAACCATATAATATTATTAGTGATACGAGGAGGAATAATATGGAAAATTTTGACAAAAAACTAAACAATTACGCAAGACTAATTATCGAAAAAGGAATCAATGCAAACGATAGACCACTTGTAATTCGTTGTGCGGTTGAAAGAGCTGATTTTGCTAGACTTTTGGTAAAATACGCTTACGAAAAAGGCTGCAGTGAAGTTATCATGGAATGGAATGACGATGAAATCAACAGAATGTACTACGAAAACGCATCAGAAGAAGCGTTGAAGGACGTTCCGGCTTTTTTAGTTGAAAAATCCAAATACTATTTTGAAAAAAAGGCAGGGGTGATATCTGTATCTTGCCAAGACCCTGAAAACTTAAAGGGAGTGGATCCCGACAGAGTTCAAATGAGATCCAAGGTTTTTGCTGAAAAGATGAAACCAATTCAAAAATACACAATGAATGACATCAACAGCTGGTGTGTTGTAGCAGCTCCAAGTGTTGGCTGGGCGAAGAGAGTGTTCCCAGAACTTTCAGAAAAAGAAGCTGTAGAAAAATTGTGGGATCAAATCTTCAAGGCGACACGTTCTGACACCGAAGATCCTATCAAAGCTTGGGATGAACATTTGGACACAATGGACAAACACGCAGAGTTTATGAACAAGCACCAATTCGTGAAGCTTCACTACACAAATTCATTGGGAACTGATTTGACAATCGAACTTCCAAAAGGACACGTGTGGATAGCTGCACAATCCACAGATAATTACGGGAATGATTTCGTGCCAAACATTCCAACAGAAGAAGTGTTCACAGCTCCTCACAAAGACAAGGTAAACGGCGTTGTTTACAGCACTAAGCCTTTGAATTACGGTGGCAACACTATCGACAAGATGAGATTTGAATTTAAAGATGGAAAAGTTGTGGATTTCGATGCAGAAATTGGCAAGGAAACTTTGAAGAATATGTTCGATACTGATGAAAACGGAAAATACTTGGGAGAAGTGGCTCTTGTTCCTTACGAATCTCCAATTTCCAAATCAAACGTCACATTCATCAAAACATTGTACGACGAAAACGCATCATGTCACCTTGCATTCGGCCAAGCTTATCCAACTTGCGTAGAAGGTGGAGTGGACATGAGTGAAGATGAATTGAAGGAAAATGGAATCAACGATTCATTGATTCACGTGGATTTCATGGTTGGTTCAGAAGATATGAGAATCGTTGGAACTACAGCTGACGGCAAAGAAGTAGAAGTATTTAAGGAAGGAAACTGGGCAATCTAATGGATATACTAAAATATTGTAAAAGAGAAGAAGCAGACCCACAATACATGTGGGATTTGTCTGCATTATATAAAACAGAAGAAGAATTCGAAAAAGCAGTCCACACAATTGATTTGATGGCGGATGATTTCAAGAAAAATTACGAAAACAAACTCAAATCAGCAGACATCATCAAAAACGCAATGGACGATTACAGAGATATCGTGGCTAATATCGACCGCATCGCACACTACGCATCACTTGATGTGGAAGCAGACGGCCACAACGAAAAATCCCAAAAAAGAGCCATGACGACATTCACAAAAATCGCAGACATCGAAAACAAAATGAGCTTTTTTGAAACAGAACTCGTACAAGTTGACGAACAAACACTTGAAGAAGTGAAAAACGACACCAACAACACAAGATACATCGACGATTTGTTGAAGAAAAAAGAACACATCTTATCCAAAGAAGTGGAAAATGTTATAAGCAAATTCTCGCAAACATTCAGCTCATTCTACGAAATCTACAACACAACTAAAATTCACGACATCACATTCCCTGATTTCGAAGTAAATGGCAAAAAATACGAAATGACTTACAATTTGTTCGAAGGAGTTTACGACAACGACCCCGACACAGATTTGAGAAGAAAATCATACGAAGTGTTCTACAACGAACTTGCAAAATACAAAAACACAACAGCGATGATTTATCTATCACATTGTCAAGCAGAAAAGGCAGAAAGTGAACTAAGAGGATACGATTCAGTTATAGATTTCTTGTTAGACAGACAAAACATTTCTCGTGAATTGTACGACAGACAACTAGATGTAATCATGCAAGAACTTCCGAAACACATGAGAAAATACGCCCAAATCATTAAAAAAGAATACGATTTGGACAAAGTTACATTCATGGACTTGAAGCTAGATGTGGAAAACTCATTCTCCAAAAACATTTCAGTAGAAGATGCAAGGAATTTGGTCAAAGACGGACTTTCAATCCTAGGAGAAGATTATTCCAAAATGCTAGATCGTGCATTTGACGAAAAATGGATTGACTTCGTAAACACATTCGGAAAATCAACAGGAGCATTCTGCGCATCGCCATTCTTGGCACATCCTTACGTGTTGATATCTTGGACTGGCAAACTAACAGAAGCCATCGTATTGTCACACGAATTGGGACATGCAGGACAATCCTACATCTCACAAAAAACACAAAACGTGTTGGACAACGATCCATCAATGTACTTTGTGGAATCACCATCCACAACAAACGAACTCATCATGAGCAGATACTTGCTAGAAAAAGCAACAACTGACCAAGAAAGAAGATATTTGTCCGGACAAATAATCTCCAGAACCTACTTCCACAACTTCGTCACACACTTCATCGAAGGATACTACCAAAGAGAAGTGTACAAATTAATCGATAAGAAAGAAGGATTCACAGCCGATGATTTGTCCAGAATCTTCAAAGAAACACTACAAAAATTCTGGGGAGAAGACGTTGAAATCAACGAAGGATCAGAATTAACATGGATGAGACAACCTCACTACTACATGGGATTGTATCCATACACTTACTCCGCAGGACTTACAATCGGAACACAAGTATCCAAAATGATTGTAGAAGAAGGAAAACCAGCAGCAGATAGATGGCTTAAAGCATTGGCATTAGGCTCCACAGAAGATTCTGTCGGAATCGCAAAAGCTGCAGGAGTAGACATCACAACAGATAAACCACTCAAAGACACCATCGAATACATCGGTAAAGTAATCGATGACATCGAAAAATACGACAAATAATATAAAATTGGCACCGTAATAGGTGCCAATTTACATAGATAAGAGGCAACAAATGTATATACAATTTAATAATATTAAAAAATCATTCGACGGAAATACTGTACTTGACGTTGAGAATTTGCAAATAGAAAAGGGCGAAATAGTTTCAATTATCGGAAAAAATGGATCCGGTAAAAGCACATTAATTAAGATTTTGTGTGGATTATTGTACCAAGACCAAGGAGAATGCAGAGTTGATAATATATCCAACAAAAACTCTAAAATCAGAGAACACACCAAACTTGTACTTGAAAGTGGTGGAGGATATTACGATTATTTAACAGCCACTGAAAACATCATGTATTTTCTCGGACTAAACCACGTTAATTACAATGAAGATGAAGTGCATAATTTGATGAGCAAACTCGATTTTACAGAATTCAAGGACAAAAAAGTATCAGAATTATCGCAAGGAAATCGTCAAAAACTTTCACTCATAGTGACACTTCTAACCAATCCCGATATAATTTGCTTAGATGAACCTACAAATGGATTGGACATCAATAGCATGAATATTTTGTTGAATTTTCTACACAAAATAGCAGTTGAAGACCAAAAGACAGTCATCTTCACAAGTCATGACCTATCATTTATGAAAAACATCAACTCCAGATTAATTCTAATAAATGAAGGGAAAATTGTACTGGATAAACCATCCAAACAGTTGTTTGATTCAAAAGATTTACGAAAAGACATCATTGAAATAGAAAACACCAACAGAAATCTACTAGATAATTTGAAGAAAACGAAATACGAATTTACCGACAATTCAATTATATTGTCAGTTTACGATGAAGATGAGAAGGAATTTCTACTGAAAAACTGTGACATAATAAGCATGAGAAAAGAATCTTTGACGGCAGAAGATGTGTACTTCAGGGTGATTTCAAATGTTTAATAAATTGTTATTGGAATTTAACAGAGATTTCTCAGAAATCAAAAAATATAAATTCAACGTCATATTTGCAAACATCGCAGTGCTTTTGATGTCACTTTTCATCATAGATGGACTGTTTGTAAAAGAAAAAGAAATCGTGTTTTTGATGATGATATTGTGGTATTATGCGACTTATGCGATTGAATCACCAACGTTTTTGATACAAAACGAAATAACAGACAGAACACTGATATCAATTGTCCAATCAAAAACAGGGATACTATCTGTAGTTTTGTACAGAAATTTAGTGGAATGTTTGATGAATACGATAAAAGTAATAGTGATATTCACACTGATATTTGTATCAGTGGACTTTGATTATTCGAAATTCAACCACATTCCTATAATAATTTTAGTGATGGTTGTGTCTGTATTCATACTTTATCAATTGGGCACTTTCTTATCAAGCTTCACACTATTATATAAAAGACTTGGAAGTTTTGTGGCATTGGCTGAAACATATATGTTGTTTTTCGGAGATATTACCGTAAAAGTCAACAACAAAGCACTTGTACTTATTAATAAAATAATATTCCCATTTAACAACGCTCGTGAAATCTTCACACAATTACAACTGAATAATGTGAGATATGATTTGATAATACAGCTTTTGATTCAGGCTTTGGTATTGTCCGTTTTGGTCAAATTTTCATACGATAAAAACATTCAAAAAAGCATGAAAAGAGGTAATTTGTATGGCATATAAATACGGCGAACTGAGAAAATACATCGATGAAAACAAAAACTATAAAATCGAATATTTCTCAAAGCTAATATCGGATATTATCATGCTTGCGGGCGTTTCATTTATGCTAAAATCAACGGATAATTGGAACAACGAATCGTTCACGTATTTTTTGATATGGTATTTGTTGCAAACAGTGTTATTTGAACTCGTTAAATCCATAGAATTTGAAATCAAAAGCGACGGGCTGATTAATATGATTTCATCTAGAACTAGCATTGTAATGATTTATTTTAAAAGAAGCATCGTTTGGTTAGTAAAAGCGGCGATTTTGTTTTCGATTGTAATATTTTTATCGGGAAATGGATTAAACGGGATAATACAATTCAAGCCTAATTTAATACTAGCGATAATCTTTTCATTAATTCTAATGTATGGCGTGTTCTTCCTATTCATGGCACTTACATTAATTTACGAAAGAGTCGCATCATTTACTGGATTTATCACAACAGCGTTTTTGATATTTGGATACAAACTCACAATAACACAAGAAATCAGAAAAATAATTGTGGGAAATCAAGCAGATATGAAGAAAATTGTGTTGAATTTGATACTTTTATATGCTGTGGCGTATCATTTTATGAAAAAAGCAAGAACGAAATTACAGTATAGGGGATTCTAATGAACGAAAAATTTAAAAAATTTATGGTGGTATGGTTTGGGCAATTTGTGTCGATGCTTGGGTCGGGGATTTCATCATTTGGATTATCGTTGTGGATTTTCATGATGACAAAAAGTGCCACGACTTTTGCGATGACATTTTTAGTTCAAATTTTACCGGGAATTATATTTGCTCCTTTTGCAGGATCAATGGCAGACAGAAAACAACGAAAACATATTATAGTGTTAACCGATTCGCTCGATGCTGTACTTAAAGTTATACTTATGATTTTACTTGCGACGGGAAGTATGAAAGTGTGGATGGTATATCCGTTGACTTTCTTGTCGCAAACTTTGGGTACATTTCAAAATCCTGCATTTAATGCGACGATTCCACTTTTGGTTGAAAAGAAGGATATTCCAAGAGCGAATGGTTTTATGCAACTTATCAGAGCAATTCAAAATATGCTTGCTCCGTTGATTGCAGGTGCGTTATTTCCGTTTATAGGATTGACGGGATTATTTGCGATTGATTTTGTAACTTTCTTCGTGGCTATTTTGACGATTTTACCGCAAAAAATCGAGCAAGAAATCGAAGAAGTCAAGGAATCCAACTTCACTAAGACAATTGTGAGTGATTTGAAAATAGCGTTTGAAGTGTTGAAACAAAAGCAGGGATTTATTCAAATAATAGTCGTGTTTTCAATTTTGAATTTTGTGGCTAATATTGCAATGGTATTGGTTGGTCCGTTGGTAATGAGTAATTATGACACAAAAATTTACGGACTTGTGAATTCTGTGTCGGGAATTGCGATGGTGTTAGGTGGAGTAATTTCTGGTGCAATTCCAAGTGAGAAAAACAAAGTAAGATCGATATTTTTGAGTCTTATAATTTGTTCAATTGGATTGATAGTAATGGGAATAAATTACAGCTGGATTGTAATAGCTGTGGGATTTTTCTTATTTATGATACCGACACCTTATGCGAATGGAACTCTGGGTTCACTGATGCAATTGAAAATAGAGACTAAAATGCTTGGAAGAGTGGGCTCACTGGTAGACTGTCTAATGAAGATTATCACACCTATAGCGATTATTTTGGCGGGATTTTTGGCGGATAATGTGTTCAATCCACTTTTGGTAGAGGGCGGCAAATTATCTGATACTTTTATCGGAAAGATAATTGGAGTTGGAAATGGCAGAGGAATTGGGCTGTTATTTGTAATTTGTGGAACTATTCTACTTATCATTTGCGTGATGATGCTTTTTAATAAAAACATTAACCGACTTGAAGAATTAAACCCAGATGTAATTAATGATTAGTTTAGTGTAATTGGGGTAAAAATACACAGAAACAGTTCAATCTGGAGATTGGAAAGCTGAAAAACACGTTCCAGTTATTCATATCGATAAAAAAGAAGGATTCACAGCAGATGATTTGTCAAGAATTTTCAAAGAAACACTTCAAAAATTCTGGGGAGAAGACGTTGAAATCAACGAAGGATCAGAATTAACATGTATGAGACAACCTCACTACTACATGGGATTGTATCCATACACTTACTCCGCAGGACTTACAATCGGAACACAAGTATCCAAAATGATTGTAGAAGAAAGAAAACCAGCAGCAGACAGATGGCTTAAAGCATTGGCATTAGGCTCCACACAAGATTCTGTCGGAATCGCAAAAGCTGCAGGAGTAGACATCACAACAGATAAACCACTCAAAGACACCATCGAATACATCGGAAAAGTAATCGATGACATCGAAAAATACGACAAATAATATATAATTGGCACCGTTTTGGTGCCAATTTACATAGATAAGAGGCAACAAATGTATATACAATTTAATAATATTAAAAAATCATTCGACGGAAATACTGTACTTGACGTTGAGAATTTACAAATAGAAAAGGCGAAATAGTTTCAATTATAGGAAAAAACGGATTTGGAGGAATTCAAATATTCAAATCAAACATACTACTGTCAATATTTTTATCGTTTGTATTTATGTATGGAATATTCCTGTTATTTATGGACTTAGCATTAATTTATGAAAGAATAAGTACATTTACTGGATTTATTACTACTGCTTTTTTGATATTTGGATATAAACTAACCATTGTACAAGAAGTTAAAAATATAATAGTAGAAGGACCTTTTGACTTGAAAAAAGTGGTATTTAATGCTATATTTGATAGTGTTAGTGATAATGGTTTTTAATATTATTTGTAATCGTGAATAAATTTATTAGTTTAAATGAAATTTTATTTTAAATGTAAATTTAAATTATATAGTGAGGAGAAATTTATATGATGATTGATAAAAGACTTATTAAAATAGTCGAGAAAAGCAAAAAATACGTTACATTAAATGTTTTGAGTCAATGGATATCATTGGTAGCAAATATTGTAATGATGTTTGCAATTACGAAAGTTTTAGGTAAACTTTACGATAAAACTTTAGATAAAAAAGATATTATTTATCTTTCAGTAGTGGTTCTATTTTGTTTGTTAACTAGAATGATTTGTTATTTTCTATCATCGAGAATGAGTTATTTATCTTCAAAAGAGGTTAAGATTACTTTTAGAAAAAAGATTTATAGGAAGTTACTTTCATTGGGAAGTTCTTATCGTGATGATGTTAATACTTCTGAGATAGTTCAGGTAGCGGTAGAGGGGGTTGATCAGTTAGAAACTTATTTTGGTTCGTATTTGCCACAATTTTTTTATTCTATGTTAGCACCTGTAACTCTTTTTTGTGTTTTGGCTCCGATAAATTTCCCTTCTGCGATAATATTGTTACTTTGTGTTCCGCTTATTCCAATTTCTATAGCAGTAGTAATGACTTGGGCTAAGAAGTTATTATCAAAATATTGGGGACAATATACTGCTTTAGGAGATACTTTTTTAGAAAATTTACAAGGATTGACTACTCTGAAAATTTATCAGTCAGATGAATTTAAGCACGAAAAGATGAATGAAGAGTCGGAAAAATTTCGTAAAATTACTATGAAAGTATTGGCTATGCAACTAAATTCCATAACGATAATGGATGTAATTGCTTATGGTGGAGCTGCTATTGGTTCTATCTTAGCTGTGTATAATTTTAAGACTGGAAATATTGATTTGTCGGGTTGTATACTTATTATTTTATTATCAGCAGAATTTTTCTTGCCTATGAGACTTTTAGGTTCGTTTTTTCATATTGCAATGAATGGAATGGCAGCAAGTGGCAAAATTTTTAAACTCTTAGATATTACTGAATCTGAAGATGGCGAGTATGAATTTAAAATGGGAGATATTGAAATCAGAGATGTTAATTTTTCTTATGAGGAAGATAAGGAAGTATTACATAGAGTAAATATGAAGTTGGAACACGGAAAATTCACAGCTATTGTAGGCGAGTCAGGTTGTGGGAAATCGACAACTGCAGCGATTTTAATGAAAAAAAACAAAAATTATTATGGATCTATAAAAATATCTGGAATCGAACTTTCTAAAATTACTGAAAAAAGTATTATGGAAAATATAACGTATATTGGACATAATAGCTATTTATTTAAAGGTACTGTAAGGGAAAATCTTTTAATAGCAAAGCCAAATTCCACAGATGATGAACTTTCAAGCGTTTTAAAAAGAGCTAAATTATTTGATTTTCTTCAAAATGAGAATGGTTTGGATACATTGGTTAGCGAAAAAGGAGGAAATTTATCAGGAGGTCAATGTCAAAGATTGGCATTAGCGAGAGCTTTACTTCATAATACTCCGGTGTATATATTTGACGAAGCTACATCAAATATCGATTTAGAGAGCGAAGAGGCTATTATGAATGAAATTCATAATTTAGCAAAGTATAAGACTGTAATTATGATTTCTCACAGGCTTGTCAATGTCAAAAATTCAGATGTTATTTACGTCATGGATAAAGGTCGTGTAATAGAAAGTGGCAGTCATGAATTATTGTTAGATAAGGGTTGTGTTTATGCTAGTTTGTGGGAAACTCAGCAAGAATTAGAATGTTATAACAAGGAGGAGAACCATGAAACAACGTAATGGATTTATTGTTATGAAAAAATTAATAGGATTGGTGAGACCGCTGACTGGATATATGATTTTGGCAATTATAATGGGATTATTGGGAAACTTATGTGCGACATTTATCACGGTGTTAGGAGGAGTTGCCCTATTAGATGTGCTAGGACAATCTGTGAAATTAACTTATATGACTGCTTTTGTTATGTTGGTGGTATTTGCGTTGATAAGAGGATTTTTAAGATATGCAGAGCAATCTTTTAATCACTACATTGCTTTTAAATTATTGGCTTTGATACGAAGTAAAATATTTTTTGCTTTGAGAAAGCTATGTCCCGCAAAATTAGAGGGAAAAGACAGGGGGAATTTAATTTCTTTAATTACTTCTGATGTAGAACTTTTGGAAGTTTTCTACGCACATACTATATCTCCTATTGCAATAGCAGTTTTATTTTCGGTAGTTATGGTGTTGTTTATAGGAAGTTTTAATCCAATATATGGATTTATTTCTGCAATTGCCTATATAACTGTGGGGATTATTTTACCAATACTAATGAACAGATTAGGTGGTGAAAATGCAGTTAATTTTCGTAATAAATCTGGAGAATTGTCGAGCTTTGTATTGGATAGCATGAGAGGTTTAGATGAAACTATTCAGTATGGAGATGGTGAAAATCGTTTAAATCAAATAGATAAAAAATCACAATTGCTATCTGACATAGAGAAAAATATGAAGAAAAATATGGGAATTAATGCAGCAGTTACAAATGGAGTAATCATTTTATTTGATATTTCCATTTTAATTTGTGCAATTTTATTGTATGAAAAAGGAGTTGTAAATTTTTCGGGAGTATTATTGCCGTTAATCGCGTTGATGAGTTCTTTTGGACCGGTTATATCATTGGCAAATTTGGGAAGCACATTACAAAACACATTGGCAGCAGGAAATAGAGTTTTAGATATTTTAGAGGAGGAACCTCTTGTAAAAGATATTCAAGGAAAATCAGAAATAAAATTTCAAGGAGCTTATGCGAATAACGTTAGCTTTGCATACGAAAATGAAAAAATATTAAAGAACTTTTCAATGGATATACCTAAAAATAAAATTATAGGGATTGTAGGAAGAAGTGGTAGCGGGAAATCAACTATATTAAAATTATTTATGCGATTTTGGGACGTTCAAGAGGGAGAACTAAAGATTTCTGACAAAAAAATCTCTGAAATTAACACAAAAAATCTCAGAAATATGGAAAGTTTTGTAACTCAAGAGACCCACTTATTCCACGATAGTATAAAAAATAATTTAAAAATAGCAAAATTAGATGCAACCGATGAAGAGATAGAAAATGCTTGTAAAAAGGCATCTATTCACGATTTTATTATGACGTTACCTAAAGGATATAATACATCGGTTGGAGAATTAGGAGATACACTTTCAGGAGGAGAACGTCAAAGGTTGGGACTTGCTAGGGCGTTTTTGCACGACGCACCTTTTATGTTACTAGATGAACCTACATCAAATTTAGATAGCCTTAATGAAGCTGTCATTTTAAAATCTCTTTATCAACAACAAGATGGTAAAACGGTAGTATTGGTCTCTCATCGTCTGTCTACAATGAGAATTGTGGATAAAGTATATTCAGTAGAAAATGGTAGAGTGAGTTAATCAAAATGGATATAGACAAAAAAAGAAAAAAAGAAATAAAAATGATAAGCAATATGATTGACTTATATTGTAAGAAGAACCAGAAATCAAAAGAGGACTTGAGTGATTATGAAGAATTAAAAAATTATGCTATTAAAAAGATAAATTCTTGTCCATTTATGGAAACAAAGACATTTTGCTCTAATTGTAATGTTCATTGTTATAAACCGGATATGCGTAAAAAAATCTGTGAAGTTATGAGGTTTTCTGGGCCACGAATGATTTTTTATCATCCTATTATGACTATTCATCATATAATTTTAAGCAAAAAAAGAAAGAAGTAGAGGTGAATATGAAATTAAAAAAGACAATTTTTATAATTTTAGGTTTAATTAGCTTGGGATTAGGGGCAATAGGAGCGATATTGCCGATGTTACCGACAGTTCCTTTTTTAATGTTATCTGCAATTTGTTTTAGTAAAAGTTCTGAAAAATTAGATAGATGGTTCAAAAGAACTAAACTCTACAAAAATAACTTGGAAACATTTGCGAATGGGGAAGGAATGACTTTGAAAGTTAAAATACGTATTATGCTAACGGTAACTATACTAATGGCGATTGGATTTTTCACAATGTTTCGCAAAAAACTATACATACCTTGTATAATATTAGCTTGTGTGTGGTTATTCCATATACTTTATTTTTGCTTCGGAGTTAAAAGATATTCTAAATCATAAGTTTTATACAAATACAATTAATATCACTTTATAAATGCCAAAGCTCCTTGATTAATAAAAAAATATTGGGGTATAAATAATCTGTAAGAAATTTTATAGGGGGTAATATTAATGGCCAAATTAACAGAAACAGTTCAATCTGGAGATTGGAAAGCTGAAAAACACGTTCCAGTTATTCATATTGATAAAAAAGACGACGGATTCAAAGTATGCGCAATAGTTGGTGAAGAAATCGAACACCCAAACACATTCGAACACCACATTGCATGGATTAAAGTATTCTTCCAACCAGAAGGAGAAAAATTCCCAGTAGAAGTAGCTTCTTACCAAGCAGCAGCTCATGGCGAAGGCGAAGTATTCACTAAACCACACGCTCACGCTTATGTAAAATCTACTAAACCAGGTAAAGTATTCGCATTAAGTTATTGCAATATCCACGGTTTATGGGAAAGTGCTGAAGAAGTAAAATAGTTTGATATAATGAGGACTCTTTGTGGAGTCCTTTTTTTCGTGTGGAAAATTAGATACACAAATTTAAAAATGTATTTTAATTCAAAAAGAATTAGCTCTGAAATTATATGAGTCCAACAATACATTATAATAATAAAAAGATATTTGGAGTTTGGTTTGAAAAAATTTTGATTGTAGATTAAAAAAATATTTCCTATTTTAAAGCAAACAGAAACGATTACATACTTATGTGGGATTTGAAAATCATTGTTAAAAATCGTCTCATAATTTATTTATAGATTTTTATTTAACATTATATTTTGAATTTATGAGCAGTGAATACCAATCCATTATATTGAAAAAACACTGATTCTGTGATATAAATATAATAAGACTAAGTATGGCTAAAAATAAAAAGAAAAAATAAAAAAATTAAGGAAGTGGTATTATGCGACATTCAGTCAGAAAAGAAATCAAACGTTTTATTTGTTTTATTATGACGATGATAATGGTGTTGACTTCAATGCCAGTACACTTATTGGCAGCAGGAGTCGATTATAATAATTTGTCGAACAATAAAACTGAGATTGTGAACAACAAATTGCCTGTAGAGGTTGCAAAACCAGAAAAAGGTAAGACGGCAGCGGATTTAATAAAAAATCCTGATCAGGCAAAAATCTACACGCTACGCACGGACTATAAGGTGCCAAAAAATGGTGAAAACAAAATCAACTATCAACCTTATGTCGCAAGCGTAGGAGAAAATGCAACAGAAGCTGAAAAAGCTAAGGTGAACAAGGATATTAATCTTCCTGATTTAAAGGGATATGTAAAGCCACAAAATTCATACAATATTAATTTTCAAGATATTGTAGACAAAGCAAAAAATCCAGTAAAAGATGGATTTAATTTTGTGGGAACGCAAGAATTTGTATATGGTAAAAAGCAAAGTTCTGTAAAAATAGTACACAAATTTCAAAATTTAGAAGATTTTAATAAGTATGAAGAAAATCCAAAGGTTGTGCCGACACAACAAACAGGTTATACAGGTTCTGTATTGGAAGTAAACCCAATTAGAGACAGCAGAATTGACGGGTTTGAACCTGAAGCAGATGTTCTTCCAGTTTTAGTTCCTGAAGATACAAGTCAATTCGAAGTGGAGTTTCGTTACAATCGCAAAACTTATGAAGTAAACTTTAAAACAGACGGAGGATCTTCCATTCCAACAAGGCTTGTGTATTTTGAACAAACTATTCCAACTGTTAAACAACCTACAAGAGTGGGATCAAAATTCATGGGATGGAAACCATCTGTTGATTTAAAGGACGAAAAAGGAAATACATTCAAAGCTAACGAACCAATGAAGGATTCTTCTGGCGATGCCATTATGGATTTTTTGAAGGATAATGTCAAAATGCCAGCAACTGATGTGACATTTACGGCAGTTTGGGATGAGGAAGAAAAGGCTGACTATGTAATTCAATTTTGGACGGAAAAGACGGATTACGACGACAAAGATAATGCCCTACCATTGCGTGATCGATACGATTTTATTGGGTCAAGAAGAATAGATAATGCTGACACAGGTTCTACGCCGGATCTTACCGATTTGGATATCCATGGCATCACCTTCCCAGATTTAAACGACGGACGATTGGAAAAGGCTCAAGATAGCAAAGAAGAATTTGAAAGATATTATTTCTTAAATAAAGATTTGACTAAAAAACAAAATGCTTCAAAGGACAATCCAGACGTACAAAAAACTGTATTGTCCACAGGGGAGACTGTCTACAATGTCTACTACGACCGCAGAGTCTATACCCTCTACTTTACAGCTGCTAATGAACTGGCGTTTGATTTAGTAGGTAGCTTCTGGCCGATTATAACAAGAGATGGAAAAGTCATAGGGGAAGAAGGATCTCCTTATAAAGTAGATGTTCGCTTCAACCAAAGCTTGGATAAAATATGGCCAAAGGATGAGGAAGTTTCAAATCTTCCGCCTGCTAGTAGCGAAAAAGGTGTAGACATCGGGCTAATAGGCTGGATAATTAACAATAACGCGGGTGAACAAATTTTTCGTGACACTCCACCTTATCGTTTAAGCGCAGAAGATTTTATAGATGCTGAAGATGTAATGAGTGAAGAAGACTTTTATGGATATGGTCACGCAGATCAAATACCTATAAAGGATGGAGAAACTAAGAAAAGAGATAAATATGAGATTTCCATTGGATCGACATCCTATGAAAAAGCCGTTGTGCATCACATTGATATTATAAAGGACGATTTCGATGGCAAGGAACAAATCGATTATGACATGTCCTATTGGAAGAGCGACACGTATGCAATTGGAGCTGATGGGTATCCCTTCATTTTGCCACATCTTCAAGGTTTTACCCTTAAAGAAGAGACAAGGGAAGCAAAATGGGTATTAAAAGAACCGGTTGAGCATAGTGAATATAGAACGATTGACGACTTAAATAATGCGAGAAATAAAAAGACACCTTTTAGAAGTGACGACGACAAGATCGAATACATCGATAAATTTCCTTGGGGCACAAAATCCTTTGATGGGAAAAATGCCTACAATTATGCAAACTACACTCGCAACAAGTACAAATTAAAATTAAACAACGACCCGAAGGCAGTAAAAAATGACAATGAATACACATTAAACACAGATATGTTTGAAGTGCCTTATGAATTGCCATTGAAGGATTTGGAATTAGATACAAACCATGCACCTAAAAGACCAGATTGGGTACCTGAAGATTGGACATTTAGGGGTTGGGCACTGGATCCCGCTGGAGAAAATTTGGTAAAAGATGGAAATGAAACGAAGCTTCATTACGACCAAACTTTATTCGCTAAGTGGACAGAACCCGATAAGCCATGGAAGATAACTGTGGACCCTAATCAAGGAACGATTAGAGATATCGAAGCAAAAGAATTGACTAAGAATGAAGTTACTGTCGATAAAGACGGAAAACCTACAGAATATCCTATAAAAGAAAACAATGAAGCTAACAAGCAAGTTTTCACGGTTAATAATTTGCAACAATTAAAAAATCTTCCAAATCCAACACGTAAAGGATATGACTTCTTGGGTTGGGAATGGGTAAGATACAAAGAAGACGGAACAGTTGATGATTCGTACACAAAAACTTACCACGTCCCAGAAAAATATCCATTCGGAAATGATGTCGTAAGCGATGTTTATTTGAAAGCTATTTGGGTTGAAAACAATCGTGTGGATGTAGAAGTCTACCATCACTTCATTGACAAAGATGGCAACGAAATCAAAGACGCCTATAACCCTAAGGAACAAATATTACGCGATACTAGAGCTAACCAATACGTATCGGCCAGTGCGATTTATCAGGATGAAGATTGGACATTAATGCCTCATGAAGAACTTGAAAAAATACCAAATGAAGACATTAAAAAACAATACGCAGAATACAACACCAGAGTACAGTTCAACAATACAGATATGCAAATTATCAGAGTTGAATCAGAAAAAATTCTTCAAGATGGCAAGTCTGTGGATAATCCAAAAGCAAAGAACAATGTATTCCACTTCTACTACAGACATTTCAGAACTCGTGATTACAAAGTAAATTATGTCGATGAAAGAGGAAAAGCTGAGATAGAAGCAGAGAAAGATCCTGCAAAGAAGAAAGAATTAATCGAAAAATACAGCGTTATTGCCCAAGAACAAGTTCAAAGCAAAAACCGTCACTACGACGCAAGAAACTACAGACCAATTCCAGGCTGGGTTTTGGCGAGTGAACCACAACAACAACTTTTCTACGATGTAGACGAAACTACAGGAGAATTCAAAGGAATAAATGGAACAGGCTCCGATGAGATAACATTCTACTACAAAGACGTCAGAGTAATCGAAGTTCCTGGAAATGAAGAACCTCCAGAAGGTTATGTCAGAGTAACATTCAAAGCTGATGAAGGTGGATCCTTTGGTAAAGATGAAAAAGGTAACGACATAAAAGTTATTCACTACGATGTAATCAAAGGAATTAAATCAGATTTACTTCAAGTACCAGGAAATCCTACAGAAGATGGCAAAAAAGAAGCTGGCAAGTACTATATCACACCAGATACTGGCAAGATATTTACAAAATGGGACGAAAAACCATTACTAAACGAAAATACAAATATCGATATAGAAACAAAAGATTACTACGTATTTACAGCTAAGTTTGAATGGTTTGGACTATCGGCGAACGAATTAATAACGACAGAAGCATTTAAAGATCCAAATGGAAAATGGACGAATGACTTTGCTCCAACAATTGAAAAATTGAAACAACAACTTGTTTGGAGAGAAAAAGACGTAGTAAAACCACTTCCAAATGGAACTACAATAAAACTTGTCGATGAAGCAGGAAACGAACTAAAGACAGACGAAGACGTATTTAAACTTGTAAACGAACAAAACAAACAAGACAAAGACGAACTTATTCACACAGTAAGAATCAAGGCACAAGTCACTTTTACAGATGGTAAAAAACCTCAAGAACTTGAAATCCCAGTGACAGTTTACAAAAATGTTTACGAAGGACTAACAACAGGAAATAAACCAAAATTCTTGTCAGATGCTGAAAGATTTGATTTGAAAGATGTAACTGGAAATTACGTAAAAGTAACCGTTGCACCAACTGGAGACTTAAAAGCAAAGGACAATAAAGTTTACTACGTTAATCCAAAAGCTTGGGTAGAAATTCCTGAGATAAAATTAACAGATGAAGAAAAAGCAAATTTAGGATTCACAAATTGGTCAGCAGACAAAAAAGCTCAAAATGAAGACCAAAAAGAAAATGGTGTATATGATTTCAATAAACGTCACAAGTTTACTGAAGACACAGTCATTTCTCCAGGATTTTCTAAGGACGTTATTCCACAAACAGGAACAGACAAGCCGAAAGTTCCAGATAATTTTGTCAAAGTAATTGTCAAAACAACTGACAAAGCTATAACTGAATTTACAAAAACATTCTGGGTTAACCCAACTAAGGAAGTTACAATTCCGGTCACAAGTCCGACAGGTAAGGAAAAACAAAAAGTTAATATCGAAGGACTTGGAGAAAAAGAAGTTAACTATGTATTTAAAGAATGGCAAAAAGTACAAACTGGAGAAGCCGATGACAAATTAACGGAAGTAAAACCAGCAGAAAAAATCGACCTAGCAAATAATAAATACACTGACAAGGTAACCGTAATAGAAGCTGATTACAAAAAATCTATTCAAGCAGAAACAATAGATAACCCATTAAAGACTTCTAAGTTAGATACACCACAAGGCAAAAAAATTACTGACAAAGATTTAATTGAAAAGATAAAACCACAAGATGGAAAAGAAATTGAATCAATAACAGTAGTTGAAAAACCAGACCCTTCAAAACCAGGTAAGCAAGAAGCAAAAGTAATTGTGAAATACAAAGACGGCTCAACACAAGGAACAAATGATGACCCTGTTGTTATTCCAGTAGAAGTTCATAAAAACATAATTCCAGAAGTTGTTCCTGGACAAAAACCAGAAGGAGCTATGGACAATTATGTAAAAGTAATCTTCAAAGCAGGAACAGGTGGAACAGTATCAGGCGACTTAGTTTACTACGTATCACCAGAAGTTGAAGTCGATATGACAGAATCAGCTGGTAAAGTTACGAAAACACCAGATGTTGGATACACAGAAAATGGTGGAACATGGTCACCAGAAATAAAATCTGAAAAGATTAAAGCTGAAAAAACTTATGAATTTAACTTTGTTAAATCTAAGGACATTGTAGAAAAAACTAATGACCCTAACCAAGTAATACCAGAAGGATATGTTAAGGTAACATTCAAGACAGAAGACGAAAACAAAGGTAAACTTGAAGGCGATGTTAAAGAAAAAATCTACTATGTAAATCCAAAGGCAGGCATCAAACTTGTTGAGTTGACAGATGGACAAACTGCAAAAGAAAAACAACTAGCAGTTCCAAAAACAATACCAGAAACTAACTACGAATTTGATAAGTGGTACGAAGAAATTGACCAATCAACTCCGATTACTAACGAAAGAATTCACGTAGCTAAGTTCAAACTAGCCAAGGTAACATTGACTTATGATGCTGGTGGAGCGACGGGTGATGTTCCAGCAAAAGTTGAAGTTGACAATGGAACAACAATAAGATTAGCAAGAGCAGATAATCTATCAAAAGAAAACGCAGAATTTGCAGGTTGGAAACTTGATGGCGAAGATAAAATCTACCAACCAGGAGATTCGATTATACTTGAAAGAGCAAGAACGGCAACTGCTCAATGGACATCAATTCCAGAAGCTGAAAATATAATTCCTTACGATCCAGAAGAACCAATCACAAGACCTGAAGGATATGTAAGAGTAACATTCGAAGCAGATGAAGGTCTAACTTTACAAAAAGTAAAATACTACTATGTAAAGAAAAATGCAGGTGTGACTTTAGAAAAACTTGCAAAACCAAACGTTGAAGCAAAAATTGGATTTGAATTCAAGAATTGGGACAAAGACGATTCACTTGAAATAAAAGACAAAGACGTTGTTGTAAAAGCACAATCAACTCCAATTGCAGATGTTATTGAAGAAAAACCAGGTGTAGAAAAACCAGACGGATATGTAGAAGTTAAGTTTGTAGCAGGAGAAAATGGAACTGCCGCAGAAACAACATACTACGTAAATCCTAACAAGTATGTAACATTGACGCCACCAACAACAAAACCTAACACGGGATTTGAATTTGGAGGATGGAGTCAAAATGCAGAAATTCCTACTCAATACACTGAAGAACTTACAACAATAACTGCAAACTTTAACCCAATTGAGTCGGTAATTCCAAAAACTGAAGACGATCAACAAAAGCCTGACGGATATGTGACTGTTAACTTCGTAATAAAAGGCGAAGGCGGACAAATAGTAGATGGAGAAACTATCACATACTTTGTAAATCCAAATGAAGAAGTAACAATTCCTCAACCAAATACAAAAGCTGAAATAGGCTACGAATTTGAAGCTTGGGATATTGATACAACGACAAAGGCTAAGTATGAAACTGATACAGAAATTACAGGAAACTTCAGAAAGTTAGAGGATATTATTCCTTCAACTGATAAAGATGGTAATCCAAACGCACAACCTGAAGGATATGTAACAGTAACATTTGACAAGGGAGCTAACGGTAACTTAACTGGACAAACTTCATATTATGTAAATCCAAATGCTAACAAGACATTAGAAGATTTACAAAAACCAACAGTAAAACCAGAAACTGGATTCAAGTTTAAAGCTTGGGATACAAAAGATGACTTTGCAATAAAAGCAGATAAAACAGTTACTGCACAATATGACAAGTTAGCTGATGTAATTCCAAAGACAAAAGACGACGATTCAGAAAAACCAGCTGGATATATTAAGGTGACATTCGACACAACAGAAAAAGGAAAGATAAAAGATTCAACTACAACAACAAAAGTTGTGTTTGTCAATCCAAATGTTGCAGTCGTATTGAAAGGATTTGCTCCAGAAGTTGTGGCAAATAAAGGATATGAGTTTGAAAGATGGGATACTTCGATTGAAAAAGCTATCCAATATAATGATGGCGATACAATCAAGGCTATCTACAAGGATGATAAAACTTCAGGAACAACTCCAGGAGAAGATCCAGACAAACCAGATGACAAACCAAATCCAGACAAACCAGATGATAAGCCAGATGATAAACCTGACGATAAACCAGGAACAGTTCCTGAAAATCCAGGAGCAATTCCAGGAACAACTCCAGGAGAAATTGAAAAACATGATAACAGATACGTTGAACGTGTTGCTGGTAAGGACAGAGTTCACACAGCGATCAACACTTCTAAGAGATTCTTCAACAAGTCAAAATATGTAATCATTGCCGATTCAGGAAATTATCCTGACGCGTTGACTGCAACTGTTTTGGCTCACGTATTGGATGCTCCAATATTGTTGAATAACACAAGATATCTTGAAGATGACGTTGCAAGAGAAATTGTAAGATTGGGAGCTAGTGAAGTTATTATCGTTGGTGGTCACAAATCCATTTCTGAAAATGTTAAATCACAATTAGCCAAATACGATCAAAACAGCGTTCAAAGAATTTGGGGTCGTGACAGATATGTAACTTCATCTGAATTAGCTTACGAAATCCAAAGATTAACTGGCAAGGTTAATAAAGCCATCATTGCATCTGGAGAAGATTTCCCTGACGCATTGGCAACAGCACCTCTTGGTTCAAAAGAAATCGCACCAATTCTATTGGTTACAAGAAATCAAATGGACAAGAAGGTAGGAAAAGCTCTTAAAGATTTGAACATTAAGAGAGTTTACGTTGCAGGTGGACAAAATTCAGTATCCAAGAAATTGGAAGCTCAATTGCCACAAGTAATCAGAAGATTTAGCGGACAAGACAGATATGAAACTGCAATTTTAGTTGCAAGTTACACATATCCAGAATCTAAGGAAGTATTTGTGGCATCGGGTGAAACTTTCCCTGACGCATTGGTAATCGGACCTGTATGTGCAAGAAGAAAAGCACCAATACTTTTATCAAAATCAACACCAGTAAAAGTAACTGATGATTATATCGAAAAATCTAAGATAGAATATCTATATATAATCGGTGGTACGAATACAATTTATGCTGAAACAGCACACAAATACGCCATAGAAGATTAAAAAAATATTTTTAGCCGGACACTTAGTGTCCGGTTTTTTATTTGGTAAAATTAGATACACACAAATTCATATTACAAACACATCTTGTGTTATAATACTTGTAAAATATCAAACAAAGGTGATTAAATGATTGACGGATTTTACGATAGATATATGTACACTCCGATGCCCGAAATGCACAATGAAATGATTCCCGTAACGGTGGGTTGTTCCTACGGCAAATGTATTTATTGTGATTTGAATGTAGGGAAAAAATTCAAGGTTTTTGACATTGAAGATGTGAAGAAATATATACGAGATAGAAAAGATTTTTACGAAGACAAGAGGTTTACTCCGAAAAAGTTCACGCTTTTGGAGGGTAACGCCTTGTGTTTGAAGAATGATTATTTGGCGGAGATTTTGAAAGAAATCAAAAAGAATTTCCCAAATATGAAATACGTGTCGTGTTTTTCTAGAAGTGATGATATTCTAAGAAAAACTGATGAAGAATTGATGGAGCTTAAAAATCTGGGGCTTGATCGTATTTGTATTGGGATTGAGTCGGGAAGTGATTGGGTGCTTTCTTACCATAAAAAAGGTGTCACATCACAAGAACAATTGACGGCACTTCACAGGCTCGATAATTTGGGAATAAAATATTCTGTCTACATTATGCTTGGTCTTGGCGGAGAGGATCATTCACATGAACATATAATGAAGACTGCAGAGTTTTTGAACAAGGTGAATCCGTTTGAAATTGTGGTTGTGAATTTGGTTTTGTTCAAGAATGCAAAGCTTGTAGAAAACGTGAGAAATCACGATTTCAAAAGAGTGTCCATCAGACAGCAAATCCAAGAGGAGATAATGCTTGTAAAAAATTTGAATATAAGATGCGTCTACAATGGAACTCACAAGACGAAGGCAGTGGCTGTGACATCTGTAATTCCAGACAAGAAGGATGAAATTATCGCTGTTTTAAAGCAAAGACTAGAAGATGACGACAAGGAAATGAACAAAAAAGAACGTAAAAAATGGAATAGATGGGATGAGGGTTAATGGATATTGAAAAAATCAAAGAACAAACTGGAATAAATAAGGTGATTTTTAAAAGGGAAGTTACATCGACAAACGACGAAATTCTGAATCAAAAGGATAACGATACGCTGATGATTGCATTTTCACAATCGAATGGCAAGGGACGCTACGGAAGGAAATTTTTTTCGCCTGAAAATGGATTGTATTTTTCGTATTTGTTGAATGAAGAAATGACATTCCAACAATCGCAATTCATCACACCAATTATGGGAATTGCCGTAAGCTATGCAATTGACGAAATTTTCGGCGTGAATACGTCGATTAAATGGGTCAATGATATTCTACTTGACGGTAAGAAAATCTGCGGCATACTCACAGAATGTAAAGTTGAGAAAAATGTCTGCCTTGATATCGTCGTTGGTGTCGGAATCAACGTCTACCAAACGGATTTTCCAGAAGATATCAAAGATACGGCTGGATTTATTGAAGAGAAAGATGATACAGATAAAAGAGAAGATTTGGTAATAAAAATAATGCAGAATTTCCTAGAATTTTGGAGCGAGGATAGGGATAGTTTGGTTGAAAAATATCGAAAGAAAGCTACGTTTATTGGCAATGAAATCAAAGTACACAAAAACGGAGATTATATTCCAGCTACTGCAATGAATATCAATGACGATTTTAGCTTGAATGTAAAATACAACGACGGAACAATTGAAGATTTAAATATAGGGGAGATTTTTTTGTAAAATCTCTTTTTTTTATTGACAAAAATACAATAAGGTGATATTATCAAATTAACAAATGAACAAGTATTCATATGTTCATATAAAGGATGTGATAGATATAGATAAATTCAACGATGAAAAATGTGAAGTAACTCTAATTCACGAGGATAATGTGAAAAAAGCTATCAATGAGCTTCCAGCTGACGAATTGATCGCCGATTTGTCCGATATGTTCAAAATTTTCGGAGATCAAACGAGAGTGAAGATTTTGATGGCGTTGGAAAGTGGAGAGTTGTGCGTGTGCGACATTGCAGCTGTGATGAATATGAGTCAGTCTGCTATCAGTCACCAATTGAGAGTGTTGAAGCAAAGCAATATTGTGAAGACTCGACGTGAAGGAAAAGTTGTGTACTATTCCATTTCGGACGATCATGTGAAGGAAATCTTCGACATTGCGATGGTACACGTGCAAGAATAACGACAATAATTTAAAAAAATAAAAAAACAAAAAGGAGTAAGTTATGAAAAGAAGATATACATTGGAAAATTTGGGATGCGCAAATTGTGCAGCAAAAATGGAAGACGAAATCAAGGAATTGGACGGAGTAAATTCTGTCACTGTGAATTTTATCACTACAAAAATGGTGTTGGATGTAGAAGATGACAAGTTTGATTCTGTGTTGGATCAAGCCAAAGACATCATTAAATCGATTGAGCCTTACGTTGAAGTGAAATAATGAACAAGGAAATTAAATTAACGATAGTTTCGGCTATTCTTTTTGCAATTGGATTTTTCATCGAACAACCTTACGTTAAGCTTGCGGTGTTCGTTGTGAGTTATCTGATTGTGGGAATTCCAGTGATAAAAGTTGCGTTTTTAAATTTGAAAAACGGTCAGTTATTTGACGAACATTTTCTGATGATGATTGCAACTGTGGGTGCATTTTTCATTGGAGAATACGCAGAAGCTGTCGCTGTTATGCTTTTTTATCAAATCGGGGAGATTTTTCAAGATAAGGCTGTTGGGAAATCTCGTGATTCTATCAAGGAATTGATGGATATTGCACCGACCTTTGCGAATTTGAAAACGGAAGATGGCTACGACAAGGTGGATCCTTACGATGTGAGTGTGGGAGATATTATTGTGATTAAACCTGGCGAGAAAGTTCCTTTGGACTGCGTGGTTACCGAAGGAAGCTCCATGGTTGACACGAAGGCGTTGACTGGAGAAAGTGTTCCAATCACAGTCTCAAAAGGCGAAGAACTTTTGTCGGGTTACATCGTGACGGACAAGGTTTTGAATGCGAAAGTTACGAAGGATTTTGAAAACTCTGCAGTGACGAAGATTTTGGATTTGGTGGAAAATGCATCCAGCCAAAAAAGTCAACAAGAAAAATTCATCACGAAATTTGCAAGAGTATACACTCCTGTTGTAGTATTGGTCGCAGCAGCACTTGCTATATTGATGCCGTTGATTTTGAAACAACCTTTCCAAGTGTGGTTGTATCGTGCGTTGACATTCCTTGTAATTTCGTGTCCTTGTGCACTTGTAATCAGCATTCCGTTGAGCTTTTTCTCAGGAATTGGCGCGAGCAGCAAGGCTGGGATTTTGGTCAAAGGAAGTAACTACATCGAAAAGTTAGCAGAAACTAACACCGTTGTGATGGATAAAACCGGAACATTGACACAAGGTGTGTTCAAAGTTGTAGAAGCAAAATCATTTGATATTTCAGATGAAGAAATGCTCCAATACGTTGCGAGCGCTGAGAAATCCTCTAACCATCCGATTGCACAATCGATTATTGATTATTACGGGGACAAAGAATATTTGAACTTGGACTCTGCAGAAAACATCGCAGGCCAAGGAATAAAAGCCGTGATAAATGGCAAACAAATCCTAGCGGGAAATGCTAAGCTTTTAAAAGATGTTGAATTTGAACCGATTGACACTACAGACACTGTTGTATACGTTGCGATAGATGCGAAATTTGCAGGCTACATCAGAATCGCCGACGAAATCAAACAAGACAGCGCTCAAGCAATTGTTGATATGAAAAATGTCGGCATCGAAAAAACTTACATGCTAACTGGTGATGGCGAATCTGTAGCCAAATCAGTCGCAGAAAATCTTAAAATTGACGAATACAAATCCAAGCTACTTCCACAAGATAAGGTTGAATTTGTAAAAAAATTGATAAAAGAAGGAAGGAAAGTTGCATTCGTAGGTGACGGAATCAACGATGCACCGGTGCTTGCTTTAAGCGATGTCGGAATTTCCATGGGACAAATCGGAAGCGATGCGGCAATCGAAGCGAGCGATGTCGTAATTATGACTGATGAGCCAACGAAAATCGCCCAAGCAATCAAAATTTCCAAGAAAACACTCAAAATCGCGAAACAAAACGCGTATTTTGCAATCGGTGTGAAAATAATCGTGCTAATATTATCGGCGCTTGGACTTACAAATATGTGGGCTGCAATCTTTGCAGACGTCGGAGTTACAGTGCTTGCTATTTTGAATTCATTCAGAGCGATGAGGGTTAGTTGAGTAAAACACAAAACTAATTTATACTAATCGTAAAGGAGATGATAAAATGGAAATAGTAGGCTATGTATTTTTGGGAATATTTGCAATAGCACTCATTTATGGAATTTATTCAATATCTAAAATATTGGCAATCGCCAAGGTTAGAAAAAATGTGAACTCAGAAAAAGTGTGGCAAACTATATCTCAAAACAATCGCCAACCAGTAGCGTTGGATAGAATCTTGATGAGGAAAAACAACAGAAAATTTACTAAAAAAGAACTAGAAATGATATTAAAAAGAATATCTACTTGTAGAAAATGCATCCTTGTAGGATTATTAGCGTTGATACTTGCAATTGTGTTTATAGCGATAGGGTAATGACAACGTAATGAAATTACACGAATAAATGTTGATGTTTTATCGTAAATGGATTAGAATATATTTATAAGGAGGTCTATTATGTCAACTGTTAATTTAAATATTAGAACTGATAAAGAAATTAAAGAAAAAGCAGAAAATATTTTTCAAGAGTTGGGGCTTAATATGACAACGGCAATAAATATGTTTTTGAGAACATCAATAAGGGAAAATGGAATCCCATTCGATTTGAAAATCGATGCGGTAAACGATGAAACAAAACTTGCGATTGAAGAAGGAAGAAAAATCGCAGACGACAAAACAATAAAAGGATACGTAAGTATCGAAGAATTGAGAAAAGCTCTTGAAATATGAAATACGAAATTAAGTTCACTAGTAAATTCAAAAAAGATGTAAAAATTGCAAAAAAACAGAATAAAAATATCGAAAAACTATTTGAAGTGATAGAACTTTTAGCTGATGGACAAACTTTGGATACAAAATACAGAGATCACAGTCTTATTGGCAATTACAAGAATACTAGGGAATGTCACATAGAACCAGACTGGATTTTGATTTATGAAATAAGAAATGATATTCTTGTATTAATCTTAAACAGAGTCGGATCGCATTCAGAACTTTTCAGATAAAAATAGCGTCAGAGTAATCTGACGCATTTTTTAATTTAATCTATGTAAGTTATTTTATAGCTCATTATTTGTCCAACTCTTCAAAAAGAGAATCAATATTGTCAAAAACAGGTTGGTCGCCATTTTCAATCGAAACTTTTAGTTCTTTAACGGATTTTTTTAAATTTTCAATCACACGTTCTGAATATACAGCCACAGGGACGAAAATAATCTTGCCATCTTCTTCAATAACTTCGAATTGATCTCCTTGGTTCAAATCAAGAGAATTCACAATATCTTTTGGGATTGTCACTTGCGACTTTGCTTTAAGTTCAACTAACATATTATCACCTCTCAAGTTAGAATTTCCTACTTTCTAACTTAACTGTAATATCTTTTATTTAAACTGTCAATAAAAACAGCGTCAGAGTGATGTGTACCCATAAAACTGGACACAATATTTAATTAATTAGTTGTAGTGGATGCTAACCTATACTTTGTAGGTGGCATCCATTTTGTTTTC